>CANBTO010000238.1 GCA_947372405.1 Verrucomicrobiaceae bacterium | reverse complement strand
TCACCGGTCTGTTAGTCCCGGAAGTGAAGCGCCGCTTCGGCTGGGTGGGTGCGATCCTCGGCGTGCAAAGTGTGGCGGTATTTCTGTTAGTGGTCATGGGGCTCACCGAATTGTGGAAATCCGCCGCATGGGCGCTGCCTTTGGCGCTCGGTTGTTTCATCCTGCGCCAACCGCTGATGAGCATGGCCGGTCCATCGACCAGCGAGCTGACCATGAGTTATGTCGGCGAAAGGAACCGCGAGCTGATCAGCGCCTGCAACGGAGCGATCTGGAGCGGTGCGTGGTGGCTCGCCGCCCGCACTTTCGAACTGCTGCGCTCACATCATCTCCCTTACTGGCAGGTCTTCATGACCACAGCCGTGCTCTATCTGTTCGGAACGCTTGCCTACCTGATGGTCATCCGCGCCGTCCAGCACAAGGAGGCCGCGGAAGCTGTTCCATCCCCTCTTCCCGAGCAGGGTCAGGCATGAAGTTGAAGGCCTGGTAATGGAGTCCAAGCTTCAGCTTGTCTTCTTCATGACACGCTGAAGCGTGAACTCCGGATCATCACACGGAGGCACTCCCCGATGGAGGTTCCAGCAAACGTTCTAACGTTCGATGCGGAAACCCCGGCATCCTTCCATCGGCGGGATCTTTTCCGAGTAGTGGTTCTTGATGTTTCCCGCAACGGGTGACTCCTCGATGATCTCGTGCAGGAAGGAATCCACCTCGTCCGCCTCACCCGTCACCTGCAATTCCACGCTGCCGTCGGGAAGATTCCTCACCCAGCCGCAGACATCGAAACCGCGTGCGAGGTCCTTCACCGTATAGCGGAACCCCACGCCCTGGACGCGGCCCTCGAAGATGACTCGTCTGGCAATCATGTCATGATGAAACAGCTCCATCCAGCCACTTGGCTCATTTCCCCAGCGGCTTGGCCTTGGGGTTTGCGGATTTCGGCGTATCCGTGCCGCCGCTCTTGAACGGATTGGTTTCGAGCGCCGAGGACTTGACGCCGAAGACCTGTTCGAAAGTCTTGCCGGGAAGCATGTTGTAAACGATCGGCGCGCTGCGCTTCCCCTGCGCGTCATACACATAACAAATTCTCTGGATGGGCATTTCCTTGCCGGTGTTCGGATCCTTTCGGACCACCCTGGCATCAAACATGCGCTCCTCCACAAGCTGTCCGTCGGACTTCCGGTAGCCATAGCTCACCTTGAACATCAAATCGCTGTGGCCGTCGAAAATCTTGCAGCCGATCGGATTGGCGTTGGCGTCCATCCGGTAAACCGTCATCATATCAAGCACTCCGTTGGGCGAGAACTTCTTCTTGGTGAGCGTGCGGTTGTCCGGAGTGCGGGTGAAGATGGTCCGCGCGCCGTCCTCATGACGCATCACGCGCACGTTCGGGCCGTCAACCGCGTCGAAATCACCGGCAAGGCATGGCAGCGCATAGGACAAGGCCATCAGAAGAAGGATTTTCCAGGTTGCTTGCAGGTTCATGGGGCGCAAACTACTGGTGCCCGGCGGACGCTGCAAGCCGCCAATTCCCCGATGATCTGGAAAACACGAAGAGGCGGAACCGACCTCACCCGCCGCGCCCGGGTGATGGGCATCCTCAACGTCACTCCGGATTCATTCTCCGATGGCGGACACCACCCTGGCAACGCCGCCGCGCTCGCCCACGCGCGCCGCATGATCGCGGACGGCGCGGAAATCATCGACATCGGCGGCGAATCCACCCGCCCCGGAGCGGAGCCGGTTTCCACGGAGGATGAAATCGCGCGCACCGTCCCGGTGGTGACCGCGCTACGCGACGAGTGGGCGGGGTTGATCTCCATCGACACATCGAAGGCCGCTGTGGCGCAACAGGCGCTCGCCGCCGGTGCGGACATCGTCAACGACGTGAGCGGCCTGCGCGCGGACCCGGACATGCCACGCGTCTGCGCGACCAGTGGCTGCGGCGTGGTGGTCATGCACATGCAGGGCGAACCGCGCACCATGCAGAGCGCGCCGCATTATCAGGACGTGGTGGCCGAAGTCCGCGGTTTCTTCGAAACACGCATGCGCGAACTCGTTGCGGCGGGCATCGCGGGGGAAACGCTTTGTTTCGATCCCGGCATCGGCTTCGGCAAGAACCTTGAACACAACCTCGCGCTCTTGCGCTCGCTGGACGACCTATGCCCGCTGGGACGGCCATTACTGTTAGGCGTCTCCAGGAAATCCTTCATCGGCAAACTGCTCGGTGACGACGACCTCACCTTGCGCGACTGGCCGACGGTGGCCCTCACCGCCCGCGCCCGCGAACAAGGCGTGATGCTCCACCGCGTGCACGCCGTCAGGCCGAACCTCGAAGCCCTGCGCATGACGGAAGCGATCCTCGGCGTGCCGCTGGATGCGTGAGGCGGGGACCGATCCTCCGGGCGGTCCGCGAGAACGGGAAGGGAATTACCGTGCATGGATGGATCTGAGAACGTTTCATTCGCCACCCAATCGCAGGACCGCCCGGAGGTCGGTCCCTGCCATTTAACGGACAGCTGTGAGGACCGGGAGAAATGCTTTCCGAATTCCTTTTATCTGTTTCCAGCAGACCAGATCCTTGATTAAAGTCGCATCGTGAAAAGGCTGCTACTGTGGGTTTTGTGCGGGCTGATGTCATTGCCCTGTTTCGCTGCCGAAATCGTGGCGTGGAAGGTGCCGCTCTCCAGCTATACGTATCGAGACAAGGAATCCCCGGGTGTCGTGCGCTTGAAATCCGCGCCCGAGGCATCGCCGTTTTTCAAGGAAGGCGACGAGTTGTGGGATTTGAAGGAAATTGCGATCGTAAATGGCAGCAAGATCGATCCTCCTCTGGAATGGGCGGTTTGGAACGCAAGCACCGAACGCCTCGTGACGAAAGCCGATTGGAGGAGCATCTGGCATCTTCATCAAGAACTCCGCATCGACCAAATGCCAAAGCAGTGCCGGATCACCACGGATTTTTTCGAAGTGCCCGCCGATATTGCTGGTCCATCCGGGAAATCCATTCCTGTCTCCTCTCTCACCTTTGTTTCGCGCTCAGGCCGAGATTTCAAGACCTCCCGAAAGGTGGATTCCTCGGAGATCACGATGGATGGCAATGTGACCGCTGGCGAATCTGTCGTGGATCTCCAATTGGCTGCCTCTTGCACGGTGCGCGATCTTCCACGGCTGGATTTCAACTGCGGCCTCACCCTGAAAAGCAGGGTTCCCGTCTGGGTCGCCAGGGACTTCGATGGAACCACCGGGCTGGATTGCAGGGTGTCCGGCCGTGTCGAATTGATCGATGGCACTCCTCCGGATGAATGCGTGTTGATCCAAAAAGGAACTGCTGCCGAACCGCTCGTTCCGGAGCACACGGAACTCACAAGGCAACGCATCGGAGAAAAGGGCTGCCTGCTTATCCAGGGGATGGATCCAAGCATACTCTCGGAATTATCAGCTTCGGGCTCGGAACCCGCGAAGGAATTCGATCCCTTCACGATGCCGCCCGAGGCCATCCAGGACACACTCAAACTCAAGGAAGTCATGGCCCCGGAAAACCTCAGGGCATGGCTGCCAAGGCCGGTTTGGGATACACGAGAAATCATCAAAAAAGCAGGAATCGCCATGAATGATGCCGATTTTGCCGGATACGATCCGCTTATGCAGAAGATGTTTTTCTATACGGACGATGAAACCCGAATGGATATGTTCGAGGCTTTGCTTATGCCTGGTTGCATATTGCAAACCAAACATGTTGTCGTGAGCGTGGAAGGAATCGGTCAGTCACGATTGGTTACACGATCAGGACTGAAGAGCAGCTTAACTCGCTCATTGAGCGGGAAGGATTCGAGATCGATGGAAATCGAGCCAACTATTGGCGAGGAGAATGACTTGGTGGATCTCCGCCTTGTTTACTTGGATGAGCCCGATCCCAAACACAAACAAGCCATCACTACCGCGCTTACCCTGCATGCCGGGAAGTTTGCCGAGATCATGGGCGGATCAGGGAATGGCGCTGTAACCAAGCCATTGCGGGTGAAGGCGGAGATTCTGGAGAATCTCCGTTGAATCATTTCAAGGCGGCCATCCGCCATTCCAGCGAATCTTGATCTAACAAATATCACCTCGCCGGATAAGGCACGGCGATGCTCGTCCAGCCGGCGGTGGTGAGGCCGGCTTCGGCGGCGGGCGAGAAGTCTCCGGTGTGGACGAGGACTTTCGGCAGCGTGCCGAGATCATTGCGTTTGGCGAAGCCGGCGACCTGTTCGGTCCACGTGACATGATCCACGGGCGCGGGCACTTCGAGCGTGCCGGCGGCGGTAATGGCGCCGGGCAGCCGTCCGAAAACATGCAGGCTCTTGTAATCCGCGGCACCGGAGCTCTGGCGCTCCGCCAGCATGCCGAGCGCGCCGATGAGGAAGTCCGCCTGCTCGGGGCTGGAACAGGAATTGGCCAGCAGGATGATGCGCCCACGTCCAGCGGCGTGGGGGAGAGCCTCCAGCGATCGAACCATCCGGTGGCGGCGGGTGGTGCTGAGGTTCTTCTGGATCTGGAAGGCCCGGATGTCCGGATCCTTAATGCCCATGGCGGAAAGCGAGCGGCCGTCGCGCAGGGCGAGTTCGGACTGGGTGAGCGCGTAGGTGTCTTCCGGGATGCCGACCATGTTGGTGGCGGCCACGGCGATCCCGGCGGAGGCCACGGCCGCGCCGATTCTCAGCGGCAGGCCGCCGGCGAAGAAGGCCCAGGTGACCTTGTCCATTTCCTCCTGCAAGCGGGCGTTGTCCGAGTAAGGGTCCACGCCTAACTGCTTGGCGGTGTCGAGCTTCGCCTTGTCGAATCCGGCGGCGTTTTTCGCGGCGTTGCCGATGCCACTGCCGATCTCACCTGCGGTCGGTTCCGGTTCCTTGCCGCTGGCGCCGCGTTTCACCTTTTCCGCACCTTGAGCCACGGACGAGCCGACCTTGCTGAAGAAATGGCCCACGGTTTTCGGTGCCTGCTTGATCGAGCCCACCGGGTTCTTGACGATGTTTTTGACGGCATCGATCGGTTGCTCGATGGAGCGCTTGAGGCCTTCGGCGAAGAGGTCGCCCTTCGAGGTTTCCACGAGTTTGCGGATGGCTTCGATCTCCGCGATCCGGTGTTTCACCTGCGGCACGCCGGTGGCCTCGAAGGTGCCGAAGTCGCTGTCGATGGTGAAATGCGCCATGAACCCATCGGTGACCGCCTGGTCTCTCACGCGGTGGGACTGGCCGTGCATGAGCCCGGCGGGAAGAAGATCCGCAGTATTGAGCGGCACGCCCAGTTCGTAGGCCGCGGACGGGTTCTGTGAAAAAGCGGTGGCTGTTAGAGCAACGCAGGCCAGGGGCAGGATGAAGGTGTGTTTCATGGGTTGATTCCGCTTTCGCAGTCTGGCGGAGCATTTCGCGAAAGCGGTCGCGATGCAAGGCCGGGATGTGCGCGGCCCTTGCCACAGGCTGTGCATTTCAGATCGTGGCTTGCCTTGCATCGACGGACATGGATTCTAGTCGCGCTGCCTGTAGCCCAAGCCTTCCTTTCCCCACATCCCGCATGCCATGTCCCGAAAGACCAAAATCATCTGCACGCTCGGTCCCGCCACGGAATCCGAGGAAATGATCGGCAAGCTCATGGACGCCGGCACCAACGTGTTCCGCCTGAACATGAGTCATGCCAAACACGACTGGGCCGCCAGCCTCGTGAAGATCATCCGTCGCCTGGCGGAGAAGCGCGGCGAGCACATCGCCGTGCTCTTCGATCTAACAGGGCCGTCGATCCGCACCGGTGACCTTCCCGCACCCTATACGCTGGCGGAGGGGGACACCGTCGAGTTCCGCAAGGAAGGCACCGCGCCCAGCGTCGAGAAATCCACCACCGTGAACTATGACGGACTCATGGGCGACGTCTCCGTGGGCAACACGCTGGTAGTGGACAACGGAGCGCTGCTCATGCGTATCGACGCGGTGGAAGCGGACCGCATTCTCTGCAACGTGCGCACGCCGGGTTCCATGGGTTCCCGCCGCCACATCAACCTGCCGGGCGTGCGCCTCAACCTGCCCGCCCTAACAGCAAAAGACCACAAGGACCTCGCGCTTGCCGTCGAACACGGCGCGGACTACATCGCGGGCTCGTTCGTCAGGGACGCCGCCCACGTCCGCGAGCTGCGGCAGGCGATGAAGGCGCTCGAAGGCAACGCTCAGATCATTGCCAAGATCGAGGATCAGGAGGCCATCCGCAACATCGACGCGATCATCGGTGAGGCGGACGTGATCATGATCGCGCGCGGCGATCTCGGCACCGAGGTGGAGTTCGAGGAACTGCCGTTGCTCCAGCGCCGCATCATCAAGCGCTGCCACGAACTGGGCACCCGCGTGATCGTGGCCACCCAGTTGTTGGAATCGATGATCACCAACCCCACGCCGACGCGCGCCGAGGTGACTGATGTGATGAACGCCGCATACGAGGAGGCGGATGCGCTGATGCTCTCCGGCGAAACCTCCGTGGGCCGCTATCCCGAGCGCTGCGTGGAGGCGCTTGTTAGAATCTCAACGCGCATCGAACGCTCCGGCGGCCAGGGTTTCGGCCAGGGAATGCTGCTGCGTGACGAGCGCCAGAAGGTCGCTCGCGCCGCGGTGACGCTGGCGGATTCGCTGCCGGACGCCCGCCTCGTGGTGCTCACCCGCCGCGGTGTGCTGGCCAACCAGATCGCCATGCTGCGCCCGCGCACGTCCGGCTTCTATGCCGTGACGCCGAAAGAGGAGGTCTGCCGCAAGCTGGCGCTTACCCGCGGCGTGCAGGCGGTGAAGCTCGCGTTTTCCTCAAGTGTCGAGGAAACGATCCAGAGGGTCGCCGAACAGCTCCTCAAGGAGGGACTCGTCCGCCCGGGGACGCCGCTCGTGATCGTCTCAGACATACTAACAGACCAATTTGCCGCGAACTCGATCCTGCTGCATCATGCTTAGGCCGATCCCCTCATGAAACCCTTGCTGCTCATCGCCGCCAGCGTGGCCGCATTGTCTGCCGCCGAAGCTGACAGGATTCTCTATCAACCCGAGCCCGGTTCGCTCACCCGCGCCGCGTTCGATCATGCGGATGCCGAACTCGTCGAAGGCGCAAGTGGCACGGTTGCCAAAGTGGTATTCCATCAGGGAGCCGATTACCCACACATGCTCTTCGATGCGGTGAAAGCGGCGTTTGATCCGGATTGGTCCGGGTTTCTGTATCTTGGCCTCACCGTGGAGAATCCCGGCGACAAGCCGGTGCGGATCAACCTGCGGGTGGACTCCGCCAGCAATCCAAAAGAAGGCAAGCAAGGCGGCGCGGATCTTTTGCCCGGGCAGAAAAAACGTTTTGCACTGCCACTTGGCGGGATGCCGATCCAAGGAATGAACGGCCAGCCACCGGTGGCGGCCCCGGACCCCGGCGATGTGGCGCTCGTCGCGTCCGGTGTCGCGCTCAAGCTGCCGAAGATCCGATGTTTCCAAGTCTTTCTGGACAAGCCGCAGGTGGATTG
>CANBTO010000237.1 GCA_947372405.1 Verrucomicrobiaceae bacterium | reverse complement strand
ATGAGAGCGGCGCGACCAGACCGTCGCGCCCGGCGGCCAGCAGCGCTCCAGCCAGCGACAGCTTCCTGACGACTGATTGGTTCCGGTCGAGCGGGTTGAGGGCAGCCACGTATGCCACGGGCAATTTGCGATCCCGCGCCCAACTCATGACATCGCGCGCGGTGGCGAGTTCAGTCACCTGCGCTGTCACTTGTTGCAAGGATTGCCGTCCTCCGGCGATTTTTCCCACCACGATCACTTCATGGGTATCGAGGCGGCGCAGTTCCTCGGAAGCAAATCGCGAAAGGCCATGCCCGCTGACAAAGAGCAGCGGCGCATGCAAACGAGCGGCCAGCGGCGCTGCCACCAACCCGGCTTCGTAGTCGTCCTCCGGACAAATCACTGCCGTCGCGGAGCTGCGCCAGAACCTGTGGCTCAACACGCATGCGGCTTCGTCCGCGCCATCCGCCTTGAGCACGCCGCAGTTGCGCCCTGCGATCACGGCGCCGTCTGCCGCGCCACCTAACAAAAAGACCGCGTCGGGACGGTATCGCCGGAGGTAATCCTGGATCTCGGGTGTGAGCGTTCCCGCCGCCTCCAGCGCGATCAGGGAGGGTGCCCCATGGTTGACGACCGTTGTGGCCGGGATGGCGGCAAGGAAGGCCATGTCCTGCCAGCCGGAATCCGCCGGCAGCGGCACAAGCACGGTGGTCCGCGATATGGTGGGCTCAACCGGTTTCTCCACCGAATCCGTGGAGGAGTCCGGGCGTGCCGGCACGGCGGATTGCTCCGCACGGGCTGACACCGTGAGCCAGCACACGCTGCCGACCAGCAGCGCATGACAAATCGAAACCGCGGGCCTCATGTGCGATGTTCGGTTTTTCATACGGTGCCACATGATGAAAAGACGAACGCGGTGTGCGCAATGGATGTTAGAGCAAAAGCTCCACGGGTGACGGGGTGCGGGTTCATGGGGTGGGATTGAAGGGATGGCAGGTTGTCCGGGAAAGGACGACGGAAACCCCACGGGGAGCGCATGGCAGGGAGCTAACTTCGTTGCAGGCGGGTCCGTTCTATCAGGGTGAGGGAAATCAGGTGGACAAGACGGCGGGATGGCAGGGACTCAAGACCGTGGCTACGTTGCATCCTGTCACTCCGGCCCGGGGCGGGACTTTTGCCGGCCGAAGATGATCATCGGCACACTGACGAGAAGGGAAAGCAGCAGCACCAGCGGCCAGCCCCGTACGGTGGATTCCGGGTAGGGACCGGAGCGCAGGGCAGTGAGGTATTCGTGGTAAATCACCGCGGCCTCCTCCACATCGTCATCCGCCACTTCCAAGCGCACGCCACCGGTGGCATTGCTGTAGATCCAGAAGAGCTGGGTGATGTTTTCGTTGAGCAGAAAACCCTCGATGCCACGGGATTCGAGAAAGGCACGGAACAGGTGCGCTTCCTCGCAAGTCGGGAAGGTGGCGATGGTGGTCATGGGGTGGGGCGGAAAATAGGACGCATAGGACCTATAGGACCTATTCCCGAAAAAGAAAGAGGGGACACGAATGTCCCCTCTCCTTGTATGATTTGATCTAACCGGCGATCACGCGGTGGCGGCGTCCTCGTCGTCGTCAATGGATTCCTTGACGTGGACGATGGGCTCGGGTTCCTCGACGGTGAACTCGAATTCCGAATCGCGGTGGCACGGGAAGCCGGTGCCGGCCGGGATGAGGTGGCCCATGATGACATTTTCCTTGAAGCCGGTGAGGTAATCGACCTTGCCCAGCGTGGCGGCTTCGGTGAGAACACGGGTGGTGTCCTGGAAGGAAGCGGCGGAGATGAACGAGTCGGTTTCCAACGAGGCCTTGGTGATGCCAAGCAGGACCGGTTCGGCTTCGGCGGGCTTGCCACCGTTGGCGATGATCTCGGCGTTGAGACGCTTGAAGTTGGTGCGGTCCACCTGGTCTCCCCAGAGATACTGGTCGGCATCGCCGGGATCGGTGATCTTCACCTTGCGCAACATCTGGCGGATGATGACTTCGATGTGCTTGTCGTTGATTTCCACGCCTTGGACGCGGTAAACGGACTGCACTTCGTTGACGAGGTGCTCCTGGAGTTCCTGGGCACCGCAAGCTTCGAGCAAGTCTTCCGGAGACACGGGGCCTTCGGTGATCTGGTCGCCGCGTTTCACTTTGTCGCCATCGGTGACGATGATGTGCTTGCCCATCGGCACGAGGTGGTCGACCTGCTCGCCGGTTTCGGCATGGGTAACGACGACGCGCTTCTTGCCGCGGACGTTGGCACCGAAGGAAACTTCGCCCTCGATCTTGGCAATGACGCAGGAGTCTTTCGGCTTGCGGGCTTCGAAAAGCTCGGCCACGCGGGGAAGACCACCGGTGATGTCCTTGGTGCGGGCCACCTTGCGGGGAGTCTTGGCGAGCTGGATACCGCCGGTGACGACCTGGCCTTCCTTGACGGAAAGGTGGGCGCCGACGGGGATGGAGTAGCTGGCTTTCACTTCCTTGGTCTTCTCGTCAATGATAACGACCTGCGGGTGAAGGTCTTCCTTGTGCTCGGTGACGACCATACCCTTCTTGCCGGTTTCCTTGTCCGTTTCGTTGGTCACGGTGATGCCGGAGATCATGTCGCGGAACTCGACCTTACCGCCCTTTTCCGTGAGGATGGGCACGTTGTAAGGATCCCAAACGGCCACGGTGTCGGCCTTCTTCACATCCTCGCCGTCCTTCACGGAGATGATGGAGCCGATGACGATGATGTGGCTTTCCAGTTCGAGGCCTGCCTTGTCGCGGATGGAGACGCTGCCGTTCTTGTTGAGCACGACCCAGGTGCCGTCCGCAGCCTGCACGGTGCGGAGGTCCTTGTAAACGAGGCGGCCGTTGTTCTTGGCCTTGATGATCGGCTGTTTGAACGTGGCCGCGGCCACACCACCGACGTGGAAGGTACGCATGGTGAGCTGGGTGCCAGGCTCGCCGATCGACTGGGCGGCGATGATGCCGACCGCTTCGCCGATTTTCACCGGCAGGCCGGTGGCGAGGTTGAGGCCGTAGCAGTTCGCACAGCAGCCGCGCTCGGATTCGCAGGTGAGCACCGAACGGATCTTGAGCTTGAGCACGCCGATGCGCTCGACGCCCTTGGCCTGCACTTCGTTGATGACGTCGTCCACATCGACGAGGATCTCGCCGGTGACGGGGTCCTTGATCTGCTCGCAGGAAACACGGCCGTAGATGCGGCTTTCCAACGATGCGGTTTCCTCGTCGCCGTCATAGATGGCGGAAACGGAGATGCCGTTGGCGGTGTTGCAATCCTGCTGGGTGATGATGACGTCCTGCGCCACGTCCACGAGCTTGCGGGTCATGTATCCGGAGTCCGCGGTTTTCAGCGCGGTATCGGACAGACCCTTGCGGGCGCCGTGGGTGGAGATGAAGTATTCGAGCACCGAGAGACCTTCGCGGAAGTTCGAAATGATCGGGCGCTCGATGATCTCGCCGGAGGGCTTGGCCATCAGGCCGCGCATGCCGCCGAGCTGCTTGATCTGGGATTTGTTACCGCGGGCGCCGGAGTCCACCATCATGAAGAGCGGTGAGGCCTTGGCCTTGCCATCGTTGTGCTCGATCTTGCGATAGAGCGCGTTGGCGATGGTGTCCGTGGCGCCGGTCCAGATGTCCACGACTTTCTGATAGCGCTCGCCGTCGGTGATGACGCCGTTGCGGTATTGTTTCGTGACCTTCTCGACCTCTTCGTACGCCTTGGCGATGACTTCCTTCTTCTCCTCGGGGATGACCATGTCCACGATACCGATGGAGGTGCCGGAACGGGTGGCTTCCTTGAAACCGAGGACTTTCAGGCTGTCGAGCGTTTCAACAGTGCGCTTCTTGCCGGCCACCTGATAGCAGCGCCAGATGATCTCGCCGATCTGCTTCTTGCCGACGTTGTTATTGATGAAACCGACGCCCAAGGGCCAGATCTCGTTGAAACGAACGCGACCGGGAGTGGTCTCGATGATCTTGCCTTTGCGCAAAGCCTGCTCGAGCGGGGTGAGTTCCTTGCGGTCCTTGTCGGAGAGTTCCTCGCCTTTGTAGCCGAAGACGCTGTCCTTGCCGTAGTCGGGGTTGCGAATGCGGATCCAGGAATGGTATTCGATCTTGCGCGAGGCGATGGCGAACTCGACCTCCGAGGAGTTTTCAAACAGCGGAAGATGCTCGATCTTTTCGCGGTCCTTGGCAGTGCGCACCGGAGCCCACGTGAGATAGTATGTTCCAAGAATGATGTCCTGCGAGGGCACCGTGATCGGGCGGCCGGACGCGGGGGAGAAGATGTTGTTAGGAGCCAGCATCAACTGGCGGCACTCCATCTGGGCTTCCACCGAGAGCGGCACGTGCACGGCCATCTGGTCACCGTCGAAGTCCGCGTTATAGGCGGTACAAACGAGCGGATGGACGCGGATCGCCTCACCTTCGATGAGTTTCGGCTCGAAGGCCTGGATCGAAAGACGGTGCAGCGTGGGAGCGCGGTTGAGAAGGATCGGGTGCCCCTTGGTGACTTCCGCGAGGATGTCCCAGACCTCCGTGGTCTTGCGGTCGATCATCTTCTTGGCCGAGCGCACGGTGTGGCAGTAGCCAAGTTCCTTGAGGCGGCGGATGATGAAAGGCTCGAACAAGGTGAGCGCCATCTTCTTGGGAAGACCGCACTGGCCGAGCTTGAGGTCCGGACCGATGACGATGACGGAACGGCCGGAGTAATCGACGCGTTTGCCGAGAAGGTTCTGACGGAAACGACCGCCCTTGCCCTTGAGCATGTCGGAAAGCGACTTAAGCGGACGGTTGCCGGCGCCGGTAACGGCACGGCCATGGCGGCCGTTGTCGAAGAGCGCGTCAACGGCCTCCTGGAGCATCCGCTTTTCGTTGCGGATGATGACTTCCGGTGTCTTGAGAAGCAGGAGGTTCTTGAGGCGGTTGTTGCGGTTGATGACGCGGCGATAGAGGTCGTTGAGGTCGGAGGTCGCGAAACGGCCGCCTTCGAGTGGCACCAGCGGACGAAGGTCCGGCGGGATCACGGGCAGCACGGTCTGGATCATCCACTCGGGACGCGACTTGGATTGCGCGAAGCCCTGGGTGATCTTGAGACGCTTCGAAAGCTTCTTCTTGTTCTGCTTGGAACGGGTGGTGCCGAGCTCCTCTTCGAGCTTCACCGTGAGTTCGGCGAGGTCGGCTTGTTTGAGCAGCTCCATGATGGCCTCGGCACCCATGCCGGCTTTGAACGAGCCGTCGCCGTAGGTGTCCTCGGCTTCGCGGAGTTCGTTTTCGGTTAGAAGCTGGCCGCGCTCGAGAGCGGTGTTGCCGGGCTCGGTGACAACGTAATCCTCATAATAGATCACGCGCTCAAGCTGGCGGGCGCTCATGTCCAGCATCAGGCCGATGCGGGAAGGCATGCACTTGTAGAACCAGATATGGGAAACCGGCACGGCAAGTTCGATGTGGCCCATGCGCTCGCGACGGACGCGGCTGAGGGTGACTTCCACGCCGCAACGGTCGCAGACGACGCCCTTGTGCTTGATGCGCTTGTATTTGCCACAGGCGCACTCCCAGTCGCGGGTGGGTCCGAAGATCCGCTCGCAGAAGAGACCGCCTTTTTCAGGCTTGAAGGTCCGGTAGTTGATGGTTTCCGGATTCTTCACCTCGCCCTTGGACCAGGAGCGGATGATTTCTGGAGAAGCCACGGTGATGGAAACCTGGTCAAAGGCTTCCGGACGCTCGTCCACACCGAATAGTTCGCGAAGGTTGTTATCGACACTCATGTTGTTAGTAACGTTTTAGGTCAGGGTTGGGTTCGCGGTTTGAAATTACAGTGTGAGATCGTCGAGGGAGTAGTCATCCAGACCACCGGTCATGCCGGAGCCATGGGTAGACCCTCTGCGGCCCGGACGGACATCAAGTCCGAGGGACTGCATTTCCTTGATCAACACGTTGAACGATTCCGGGGTGCCGGCTTCGAGGTTGTTGTCGCCTTTGACGATGGCTTCGTAGATCCGGGTGCGGCCTTGGACGTCGTCGGACTTCACGGTGAGAAGTTCCTGCAGCGTGTAGGCGGCGCCGTAGGCTTCGAGCGCCCAGACTTCCATTTCCCCGAAGCGCTGGCCACCGTATTGGGCCTTGCCGCCGAGCGGTTGCTGGGTGACGAGCGAGTAGGGACCGACGGCACGGGCGTGGATCTTGTCGGCAACCAAGTGACCGAGCTTGAGGATGTAGATCATACCGACCACGACCGGGTTGTGGAAGGCCTCGCCGGTGCGACCGTCATAAAGGGTTGATTTACCACCGGTGGTGCCGTCCTTTCCATCACCGATCCAGGTGTAGCCGCGGCCTTCAGGTTCGCCGGGTTTGCGCGGACGGGCCGTGCCGTTCTCGCCGCCACCAACCATGGTGACGCCGTCCACCTTCTTGGCTTCGGACATGAAGTTCCAGATGATCTCTTCCTTGATGCCGTCGAAAATCGGGGTGGCCACCTTGAAACCAAGCGCCTTGGCTGCGACACCGAGGTGGGTTTCAAGAACCTGTCCGACGTTCATACGCGACGGCACGCCGAGCGGGTTGAGGCAGATGTCAACGGGCGTTCCGTCCGCGAGATACGGCATGTCCTCTTCAGGAACGATGGTGGCGACAACGCCCTTGTTGCCGTGACGACCCGCCATCTTGTCACCGACCGAAAGCTTGCGCTTGGCGGCGATGAAGACTTTGACTTCCTTGATGACGCCGGGATCGACTTCATCTCCGGACTCGAGCGAGTCGAGTTTGCGCTCGCGCTCGGTATCGAGTTCCTGGAAGCGGCCTTCGAAGGAACCGATGATTTCCAGGATCTTGTTACGGATCGGGGAAGGATCGATTTCGATGTGGTCGTGAACGGAAGCCAGCTTGCGGAGCAGCGTCTTGGTGATCTTACGGTTGGCCGGAATGATGATTTCACCGGTTTGCGCGTTGACCACGTCGAGCGGGATCTTCTCGCCTAACAGGATGTCGGAGAGACGCTCGGTGAGGTCGTCCGTCAACTTGTCCGCCTTCTTCTTGTGCTCGTCGTTGATCTTCTTGAGCGTCTTCTTGAGCTCGGTGGGATCAACCTTCTCCTGGCGCTTCTTGGCGAAGCCGCTCTGGGAAACGCGCACGTCCTGAACGATGCCGATGCAGCCGGACGGCACGCGCAGCGAGGTGTCCTTCACGTCCGCTGCCTTTTCACCGAAGATGGCGCGCAGCAGGCGCTCTTCCGGGGCGAGTTCGGTTTCGGACTTGGGAGTGATCTTGCCGACGAGGATGTCGCCGGGTTTCACTTCCGCACCGATGCGAATGATGCCGTCGTGGTCGAGGTTGCGCAGAGCGTCCTCGCCGACGTTCGGGATGTCGCGGGTGATTTCTTCAGGGCCGAGTTTCGTGTCACGGGCGGCGACGTCGAATTCGGAGATGTGGATCGAGGTGTAAACGTCGTCCTTGACCACACGCTCGGAGATGACGATGGCATCCTCGAAGTTGTAG
>CANBTO010000236.1 GCA_947372405.1 Verrucomicrobiaceae bacterium | reverse complement strand
CTTCATCGTGTCCATAACGGCTGTGTAGCGCCGGAACTTTCCGCGGATCCGCATGAACGCCACCACGCAGATCTGAGGGCAGGTCATCGTTTCCGCCTCTGCAAAGGCTGTGAACATGGCTTCAAAGGCGCATTCCCGGCATTCCCGGTGATATTGCGGAAAGAAAAGACCACAGAAAGCGTATGCCGTCTTTCGCGCAGCCAAAGGGATCATTCCGCGTTTGGCTCACCGACACCCGCATGATGAAACGACCGAAGATGCTGATAGACAGCGACAACACCCGTGCACGGAACGAAGGAGGCGGCAAAGCCGCCATCGTATCCACGCTCACTTTCGATAAAAAATCCGCCGCTCGCATGCTTGCCGCAGGACTGCTTTGCAGCTTTCCCATGCTGGCGGCTATTGGCGCGGAGAATCCCCACACCGACTGGGCCATACCCAAGAACGCCGGCAGCCTGCTGGAGAACTACTGCCAGACCTGCCACGAGGAAGGAACCGAGAAGGGCAAGGTGCGCCTCGACAATCTCGAAGCCCTCTCGCTCGACGCCCGGCTGGACCTGCTGAACCGGATGCAGGAGCAGGTGTATCTCAAACAGATGCCGCCCCCGAAAAAGAAGACCCAGCCGTCGGATGACGAGCGTGACGCATTGGTCGCCTGGCTTTCGGGAGAACTGCACGTCCACAAAGCCTCGAAGCTGGAGGACAAGCTCCGCTATCCGTCCTACGGCAACTATGTCGATCATGAGAAATTGTTCAGCGGCAGGATCACCGAAGCCGCCTACACGCCTGCGAGGCGCTGGCTGGTGAATCCGCAGATCTTCGAACAGCGGGTGCTCGACGTGTTCGGCCTCGAGGGCAAGGAGCGGCAGACTCCGATGTTCGGCGTCACCAATCCCTTCCTGCTGACGGACGCGTCCGGAGTCCGTGACTATGACAACAACACGCTCGATGGCGGCCACCTGCTGGTGATGATGAGCAACGCGGACTGGATATCTAACAAACAGATCCGCCCCGCACGTGTCAAAAACGGTGAACTCGGTGCCAATGAGTTTCCCGATCCCAAGGACAGATGGTCGCCGAGGCAGACACCGTCTGAATTCGAAACAATCATCCTCAAAAAGACACCGCCCACGGACAAGGAGATCATCGGGGCCGTGTGCAAACAATTCGCCTGTGTGCTGCGGCGTGAGCCGACCGGCGGGGAACAGGGCAAATACCTGCAACTGACGCGCATGGCAATCGGACTTGGCGGCAACACGGAAGGACTTCGCCAAATGCTGGTGGCCGTGTTACTGGAGTCGGAGTTTCTCTACCGACTGGAGTTCGGATACGGGGAAAAAGACCGCTACGGCAGAATGATGCTTTCACCCCACGAGGGGGCCTACGCCATATCCTATGCGATGGGAGACCTCGGGCCTGACGCGCAGTTGCTCAAGGCCGCCGCCGAGGGCCGCCTCAACACGAAGGAGGACTACAAGCGCGAGGTGCTGCGTCTGCTGGATGACATGAACTACTACCGCGGTCCGATCGACCCTTCCGTCAGCGGCATGCACCTGAAATCCCAGGAGGACCCGCATCCGAAAATCCTCAGGTTTTTCCGCGAGTTCTTCGGATACCCGAACGCGACGAAGATCTTCAAGGACACCGAGCGCAGCGGCGGATATTACCGCAATCCGGACCGGGGAACCCTGGCGACTCCGGGGTTTCTTGTGGATGAAGCGGACCGCGTCGTGGCATTTTTGTTAGATAAGGACCGGAAGGTTTTCGAGAACCTCCTGACCACCGATGAGTTCTTCGTTTACCATGACAAGGACAACGAAACCGGCAGCAAGATCATCGAAGGCTGGCGCAAGGTTTATGACGAGCTGAAAAACACCGATTGGCGCAAGGATCCCGAGAAGGTGGTGTCGGAGCAGCAGGAACTCCTGCTGAAATATCTGGACATCAAGCCCGGGGCGGAAAAAACCGCACTCCGCCACGGCAACTCGCTTACCCGCTGCATGCAGCAATTCGAATTCACCTTCGGCAAGGGCAGAACGCCGTTCACCACCTTTCCCTGGCAGCACGGCTACAGCTTCTGGCACTCTCCGATCTACAACCTTTCCCCCACTCCGCTTGGCCCGGGAAGTTTCAACGACGACCAGCAATTTGATTACCATCCCGTCCAGCCGTTTAAGATTGCCAACCGGAAAGGCATCCTGACGCATCCGGCCTGGTTGGTCGCGCATTCCCAGAACACGCAGAGCGATCCTGTCAGACGCGGCAGGTGGGTGCGCGAGAAACTGTTGGCTGGCCGGGTTCCCGACATTCCCATCACGGTGGATGCCGTCATCCCGGAAGATCACCAGAACACGCTCCGCGCCCGCCTCGACAAGGTGACATCGGCGCAGGAATGCATCAAATGCCACCAATACATGAACCCGCTCGGCGTGCCGTTCGAGATTTATGACGACTTCGGCCGCTTCCGGACTCAGGAGCCACTGGAACATCCTGAAAACGTGATCAAGCAGGGCAATGGCAAATCGTCATTTGACACCTACAAGACCCTCCCCGTCGATCCACACGGGGCGCTCGATTCCACCGGTGATCCCGCGTTGGACGGAGATGTCACCAACGCGCTGGACATGATCGACCGCCTGGCGAAATCCACGCGCGTGAGACAGTCGATCATCCGCTACGCTTTCCGCTTCTACATGGGGCGCAACGAATTCCTCTCCGACTCCAAAACCCTGATCGACGCCGACAACGCCTACGTCAAGAGCGGCGGCAGCTTCAAGGCTGTCATCGTTTCCCTGCTCACCTCGGATTCGTTCATCTATCGAAAATAACTGTAAGGCCATCCACCAACTTCCGTAAACGGACGATTCCACCCGCTTCAAGCCTCACTGCACCACACCGCATGAACAACCGCCGCGAATTCATCAGAAACGCCTTTCTTGCAATGGGTGGACTCACCCTGCCCGGTGCCATTCCAAGGCTCTCCGCATCCCAGACAGGTCTCACCGCGGCAGGGCGCGCGCCAATGCGCTTCATTTTCATGCACCGAGGAAACGGTTTGTTTCCCAAGGTGATGGTGCCGCCCTCCTTCGGTCCGAAGGAGATGGAGAAGGAAAAACAGAACGCCGCATACGAGGTCGATCTGGACGGTCACACACTGCCTGAGTGGATGAGTCCGCTGGAATCGCATAAGGAAAACCTGACGATCCTCCAGGGATTATCCGGCATGATGTGCACCACCGGCCACCACTCGTGGTGCTCCTCGCTCGGAGTTTACAAGGCGAACGAACGGGCGAGTTCCATCAAGTGGGCAACCGTGGATTTCGAACTCGCGAAGTTGTTCCCCTCGCCCATGGAGCACATCGAGCTCGCCTGCTTCCCCACCGGCGGCGGCAATGCAAGGGGTGGCCTGGACGGCATTGCCAAGGGATTTTCGGCCCGCGGCCCCCAGCAGCCCAACTACGCGTTCGGCGGTCCCGGCATCGCCGTCAACGAGATCTTCAAGTCGGTTTCATCCAACAAGAACGACCAGGTCAAATACCAGCTGGAGCGCAAGGTCCTCGAATTCGCCGCCGGCAACCAGACCGAACTCGCAAAACATCTCGCCGGCATCGAACAACAGAAGGTCGGCAACTACGCCAGCTCGATCGTGGACATTGAGGAAAGGAACCGGAAGATCGACCAGATGGCCGACGCCGTGCGCAAGCACGCCCCCAAGCTGGAAAGCAAGTATCTGACCAACGACATGAGCACCTTCGTCCGCCAGGTCGGCCACACGGAAGTGTTGCTCGCCTCGCTCATCTCGGGTCTCACCAACGTCGTCGCCTTCACTGTGGACGAACTCGGTCACGACTATACCGGGATCACCGGACTCGAAGGAGAAAAGGTCAACATGCACGATGTGGGACACGGCAAGGTGATCGCAGGTGTGGCGGCCGAGGAAATCCGCCACCGCACCGAGCACCATCACATGGAGCTGGTCAACATGATCGTCACACGCCTCAAGAACGTGCCGGAGGGCGACGGCTCCATGTTCGACAACACCATGGTTTTCTACTTCCCGGACAATGGTGAAACCCACCACAGCCACGGCACGGAATATCCCTTCGTCGTGATGTCCGGGAAAAACACCAAGCTCGACATCGGCCGCCGTTACATCCGGCTGCCCTATTGGGGCACCGAAGGTCACAAGACGCTTGGCAACTGGTACACCACCCTTCTCAACGTCCACGGCAACCCGATCAAGCACTTCGGCGATCTCGATCCCGCGCTCCGCGGCGACCAGACCGGTCCGATCAAGGAGTTCCTGATGTGATTTGCGTGCAGGATGACCGGCTGCAGGAAGCCGGAGTTTAATGAATCCCGGGCGCTGCTCAAATCAGGATTCGGCGACAGGCTTTCCCTTTCGTTTCCGGACCTCAGAAAGTTTTTTCGACTTTTTTGTCCTCTCGGCGCAGACTCGTTCGTCGTGATGATGACGGCTTTCGTTGAGGTGCCGTCGGATGCATCCGGAAACCAAACCACCACTATGAAAATACCATTCCTCGTCCTCGCCGCCGCCATCGCGGCTCTCACCAACTGCCAAACGACCACGCCTCACTCAGCCTGCGAAGGCATGCCGCCTTACAAGGGCTCGGCCGCTTTCGAGCGGATGAAGTCGCTGGTGGGCAAATGGTCCGGTGAATCCCCCATGATGGGCAAGATGAACACCCAGTTTCGCCTCATCGCCGGAGGCTCGGTGGTCGAGGAACGTTTCGCCGAAGGCACGCCAATGGAAATGTTGAGCGTCTATCATGATGTGAACGGCAAACTCACGATGACGCATTACTGCATGCTGCGGAACCAGCCCCGGATGAGGCTCGTGAAAAGCACCGCGAACTCCCTCACCTTCGATCTCGCACCGACTCCCGGCCTGAATCCATACAAAGGGAAACACATGCACGGGGCCACCTACACGTTCATCGACGCGAACCACTTCCAAATGGATGGAGTCGCATGGGACAACGGCAAGGCCTGCCACTGCGGCCCGCCCGTCGTCTTCACCCGCCAGTAAACGGCCTGCACGTCCGTCATCATGTTCAAGAAAATCCTCATCGGCATGGCCGTGATCATCGCGGTCGTTCTTGCGGCGGCCATGTTGAAATCCCCGGATTTCCGCGTCGAGCGCAGCCTCGTCATTGCAGCGCCCCCGGAAAGGCTTTTTCCCTGGTTCTCCAACCACAGGAAGTTCAACGAATGGAACCCATGGCTGAAAATGGACCCTGATGCGAAAAACATATACATCGGTCCTGAATCCGGAGTGGGAGCGGTGGCTGCCTGGGATGGCAAAAAGGTTGGAAAAGGCTCCGCGACCATCACGGAATGCAAGGCGAACGAACGCATCGTCGAGCGCATGGACTGGCTCGAACCTATGCAGGGAGTGAGCACCGTCGAATTCTCCTTCACACCTGTTACCGATGGAGGGACCAAAGTCACTTGGGCGATGTATGGCACCAATCGGAATCTGGCGGCCAAAGTGATGTCTATCTTCATGGACTGCGAGTCGATGTGCGGCCCGCAATTTGAAAAAGGCCTCGCCGATGTCGCCAAGCTCGTCGCATCGCAAGCGGCAAAACCCTGACTGTCATGAACCGTCCGGCAACTTCGGAATATCTCCTGCTTTCCCGCGGGCAATGGGACAAGACCTCCTCCAAGGCGGACATTGAGTCCGCCATCGACCGCTTCTACGCTTGGTACGAGGAAAACCTCGAAAATGGCCGCTTCAAGCCTGGTTCGCGCCTCACCACCGAGGCCGCGCTCGTCACCCGCGATGGCATCCGCACCGACGGCCCGTTCGCCGAGGGCAAGGAAGTCATCGGCGGCTACTGGATCATCGTCGCGGAGAGCCTCGCCGCCGCCGCCGCCCTCGCGTCGGAGAATCCCGTGCTGGCGCATGGCTTGAGTTTTGAAATCCGGCCGCTGGAGTCGGAGCGCGGATCCGCCTATCGGGAAACGAACGAAACGCCCGCATCATGAACCTTTCCAACACATCCAAGCAGAAGATCGCGCCTTGCCTCTGGTTCAACGGCCAAGCGGAAGAAGCCGTGGCGTTTTATGTTTCGGTGTTTCCTGACTCACGCGTCACCCATGTGTCCCGTTTCACCGAGGCGGGCTTCGAGCATCACGGCATGCCTCCCGGCACCGTCATGGCTCTGGGCTTCGAACTTTGCGGCCAGCCGTTCACGGTGATCAATGGCGGGCCCGCCTTCAAGCTGAACGAGGCCATGTCGCTGATCATCCACTGCGACACACAGGAGGAGATCGATCACTACTGGGACCTGCTGGGCGAGGGTGGAGATCCCGCGTGCCAGGCGTGCGGCTGGTTGAAGGACCGTTTTGGCCTGTCCTGGCAAGTCGTGCCCGGCGACCTGCTGGAGTTGGTCAGCGATCCCGCCACTGCGGAGCCGGTGCTGCGGGAACTGCACACCATGACGAAGCTCGAAATCCACCGCCTCCGCCAGGCTGCCGCATCCCGGACCCTCTGAACCATGAACCACAACCCACAACAAACCACAGGCGAGCACCTGCTCCTCATCCGCGGCACTCACTGGAACAGCGGCTTTTCACCCGCCGAACTCCAGCGCGTCATGACCGAGTTCTACGGCTGGGTGGAGGGCTTGCAAAACGCCGGCCTGCTTCGCGGTGCCCAACCGCTGATGGAGGAAGGCAAACTTGTCACCGGCGCCCAAAGCCTCGTCACGGATGGTGTCTTCGCCGAATCCAAGGAGGCCACCGCCGGATATTTCCTGCTTGCCGTGGCCTCAACTGACGAAGCGGTGAAACTCGCCCGTGCCTGTCCCATCCTCGCGCACGGGGCACAGATCGAAGTGCGTCCCATCGCCGATCTGTGCCGCCCGATGGCGGATGTGAAAGCGTCTCAATCCTAACACAACTCAATCATGAAACCAATTGTCCAACCCTACCTCTTTTTCGGCGGCCAATGCGAGGCCGCGCTTGAATATTATCGCCAACATCTCGGCGCTGAAATCGGAATGATCATGCGCTATCGTGAAAGCCCCGAGGCCCCGCAATGTCAACTGCCTGAAGGCTGGAGCGACAAAGTGATGCATGCCAGCTTCACCATCGGTGCAAGTCATTTGATGGGCTCCGATGGCATGGGACAGCCCATGCCGGATGGCGGTCATTGCATGTCACTCACCATGCCGTCGGAAGCCGAAGCACGGCAGGCCTTCGCGGTTCTGGCAGATGGCGGTAATGTTTTCATGCCCATCGGCAAGACGTTTTGGTCGCCCTGCTTTGGCATGTTGACCGACCGCTTCGGCATCCACTGGATGGTGACTGTGCCCGAGCAACACTAACGATCCGTATCATGCACACCTCACCCAATCCATCGCCTCTCTCCGAACGCGAACTCGTTATCACTCGCGAAACCCACGTGTCGCCGGAAAAACTCTTCGCGGGTTGGACTACCGCCGAACTCTACCCGAAGTGGTTTTGCCCGAAGCCTTGGTATGTCAAGGATGTAA
>CANBTO010000235.1 GCA_947372405.1 Verrucomicrobiaceae bacterium | reverse complement strand
GGGCGCGGGCGATGCCGATGCGCTGGCGCTGGCCGCCGGAGAACTCGAAGGGATAACGCTCCGCTGCGGATGTCGGCAGGCCGACCCGTTCTAACAAATCATCCACCATTTTCACCCGTTCCGCGCGGCCGCCGATGCCATGGATGATGAAGGGCTCCTCGATGATCGAGCGCACGCTCATGCGCGGGTCGAGCGACTCGGCGGGATCCTGGAATATCATCTGGATGTCCCGGCGCAGCGGGCGGAGGGAACGCTGGCTGGCGTGTGTGAAATCAGAACCGTTGAAGAGGATGCTGCCGGAAGTTGGCCTGAGCAGGCGGACGAGGGCCTTGCCGAGGGTGGATTTCCCGCAACCGGATTCACCGACGAGGCCGAGCGTTTCGCCAGGAGCGATGGCAAGCGAGACACCGTCCACCGCACGCACCGCACCGGTCTGGCGCAACATGACGCCGCCGCGCACCGGGAAGTGAACGCGGAGGTTTTCGCAAACGAGAAGTGGCTGCGCTTTCACGGGTGATAACATTCCGGACAGGTTTCCACCCAGTGGCCGGGTGAGACTTCGGCGAAGGCTGGACGCTCGCGGGACAAACGGCCCATGCGCTGGCAGAAACGGCAGCCGTGGGTGTGGTCCGCCAGCGAGGCGACCATGCCGGGGATGGTGTTGAGGATCGATTTCGAAGGCGTCTCCAGCGTGGGGATCGAGTCGAGCAGGCCCTTGGTATAGGCATGCAGCGGGTTGGCGAAGAGCACTTCCGCGGACGCTCGTTCGACCACGCGGCCGGCATACATCACCACCACGTCGTCGCAGGTTTCCGCGATGACGCCGAGGTCGTGGGTGATGAGGATCATGGACATGCCGATCTCGGACTGAAGCTTGCCCATCAGATCGAGAATCTGGGCCTGGACCGTGACGTCGAGCGCGGTGGTCGGTTCGTCCGCGATGACGAGCGATGGCCTGCACGCGAGGGCAAGAGCGATGACGATGCGCTGGCGCATGCCACCTGATAGATGGTGCGGGTAGTCCATCATGCGCTTCTCGGGAGCGGGAATGCGGACGAGTTTCAGCATCTCAGTGGCTGCGTCCCACGCATCCTTTTTCGATATCTTCTTGTGCAACCGGAAAACCTCCGCGACCTGTCGGCCGATGCGGTGCACCGGATTGAGCGCCGCCATCGGTTCCTGGAAAATCACGCCGATCTCGCCGCCGCGGATCCGGTGGATCTCCGCGTCGCTGGCATGTAGCAGATCCATTCCCTTGAACCGGATGCTTCCTCCCAGAATCCTGCCCATGGGCTGCGGAAGCAGACGCACGATGGACATGGCGGTGACGCTCTTGCCGCATCCCGACTCGCCGACAATGCCTACGGTCTTGCCCGCGGGCACGGAGAACGAAACCTGATCGACCGCTCGCAGCAGGCCTCGATCCGTCTCGAAAGACGTGATGAGCTTGTCAACTTCCAGGATGTTTTCGCCGGCTTCGTTCATTTGGCTCCCTCATCCTCCTTCCCGGCTGTCTCAGGTTTGAGGCGATAGGCATCCACGACCCGGGTGGATTCGGGGAAGGTCTTGCCCGCAAGCCGCGCGGCTTGTGTTTCCGAACGCATTTTCTCGTCGATCCACAGGACATAGACGTCGTAGGGATCATAGACTACCGGCGGGCAGAAACGCGTCGTTTCGCAGTCCGGCCAGCGCACCCAGCGCCACGAGCCCACGCGCACGAAGTCCACCGCGTAGCCCGGCACGAAGATGGCCTCGTCATGCATGATGTGCTGGAGCTTCCGCGCCGCCTGTGCCACTTCCTGCGTGGTGGTGCCGGTGCGGACCTTTTCGCAGAGGATGTCGGTGTCCGGGCGGCTCCATACGAACGTGTTGTTCGTCTGTGTCTTTACGTTGCCCTTCTCGTCGCGCGCCGTTGACGAGTGCAGGTACTGATAGTAGTCCGGCATCGGCGGGGTCACCTGCCAACTGCTGAACGTCATCTCATGTTGTTTCTGCATCTCCTTCTTGTAAGCGACGGTGACTTCAAGACCGTCCAGGCGGAGATCGAAACCACAGGCCTTGGCGTCCTCGCGCAGGATGGCGAACATCCGGTCGAATATCTGCATGGCGGGATATGTCAGTGAAACCGACAAACGCGTTCCGTCCGGCTTGGTGAGGTAACCTTCGCGATCCTCATTGGTATAGCCGGCCTTGCGGAAAGACTCGCGCGCGAGATCCACGGAATAAGGGCGGGCCTTGATGGAGGGATCGCTGAAGGAGCCGAATCCTTCCTGAAAGGCGTTGAGACGCTGGTAGTCGCCGCGGAACATCACATCGATCACTTTCTGCCAGTTCATCGCATGTTGGATGCCGATGCGGACATTGATGTCGTCAAGAGGGGGTTTCGATATATTCAGATAGAGGCCGCGCGGCAGTTTGGGATAGCGGTTGTAGAACTTCACACGCTCGATATAGCCCTTGAAAACCGGCTCGACCTCGGATTTCTCATACCAGAGTTCCGGGCGGGTGAGCAGATAGGTGTCCAACTCGCCGGCACGGAACAGCTCGAAGGCCTTGGACTCGTCACGTACGACGATGCTGACGATCTTGTCCGGGTTGTAACGATAGCGGTAAAACTTCCGGTCCTTCGCCCACCAGTCCTTGACCCGGCTCTGGGTGATCGATACGCCCTTGACGATGTCATCTGGTTTCACTTCGTAAGCACCCGTGGTCGGAGGAAACAGCCATTGGTAACGCTCGCTGAAGTCAGGTCCGTAATGGGAGTAGAAACCCGGCGAGGCGGGCTGGATCGCACCCGCGTTCATGGCGGCGAATATGTTGGCTTCGGGAAGCGAGACGGACAGCGTGAGATCGTCGTAAACGGCGACCTGCGCGATCTGCTCCCTGAAATACTGCTTCATGAACGGCTCGACGATGTAGTCGGACACCCTGATATAAATACCTAACAGAAAATCCCGCGACCGCACGGGTTGGCCGTCGGAGTAGCGTGCTTCAGGATCGAGGTGGAAATAAATGGTGCGTCCGTCAACCGAGGTGGCCCACTCCTTCGCGAGTCCCGGTATGAGCTCCATGGTTTCGGGGTGGAGGCTTACGAGGGGAATATCGATGTTGTCGTAAATATCCCCGCGGAACGAGTTGTTGGCATTGTCCCCGAAAGGCCGGATGGTGGGAGGAAAGGTATCGATGAACCTGCGGAACACGCCGCCTTTTCTGGAAGCCGGATCGCCGATTTCGGGTTGCTCCATGCCGTTTTTCCAAACGAGGTCCGTAGGAACATCGGAGGGCTTGGCGATCTTGAGATACTCGCCAAGCGAGGTGCGGAACTCCCATTTATCCATGTCCTTGTGCAGGGATTCCAAGCGTCTTTGAAGCCGCTCGCCGGCCTCACCCTGCGCGTTGGCCAGCTCGGATTCCACCCTGGCGGTTTCCTTTTCGGTTTCCTGCCGCTGGCTCCTGATCCAATCCGCGATGTAGCGGTTGTAAACCGGCATGAAGCCTTCGAGACCCATGGATTTCGAAGTTCCTTCGGATTCGCGATGGCAACCCGTGGTCCACAGCGCAAGAGCGCCGAGGAGCAGGATGGCGGGGCGGATCATCAGGAGGCGCTTCATTTGTAATAGGTGAATTTTTTGGGATCGAAGGCCTCGCGGACCGCCTCGCCCACGAATGTGATGATCACCAGCAGCCCCACCAGCACGACGAAGGTGGAGGTGACGAGCCATGGTGCTGATAGATTGGAGAGGCCGTCGTTGAGGAGGCGTCCCCAGGTGGCGTATTCCGGAGGCAGGCCGAAGCCGAGGTAGTCGAGCGCGGTGAGTGAGAAGACCAGGCTGGACATGGTGAACGGCAGCAGCGTGACGATGATGGCGATGGTGTTCGGCAGCAGGTGCCGGAACAGGATGCGCGGAGTCCCGGCCCCAAGCACGCGGGCTGCGGCGATGTAGTCGCGCTCCTTGTCACGGTAGGCCGCGGTGCGCATCAGGAAGGTCATGCCCATCCAGCCGAAGACGACGAGGATGGTTAGAATGACCGGCAGGCCCTTGAACTTCTCCGGCACCATGCTGGAGAAGATGATCACCACGAAGAGGTAGGGCATGTTGGAGAAAACCTCGATGATCCGCTGCACGACGAGGTCGAACCAGCCGCCGAAATAGCCCATCATCATGCCGAGGGTGACGCCGATCAGATAGACAACGGGCAGGTAGATCAGCGCAGCCTTGAAGTTCACCTGCAGCCCGCCGTAGAGATAGGCGAGCACGTCGTAGCCTTGGGAGGTGGTGCCGAGCCAGTTGCCTTCCTCCGGTATTGGCGGTGCCGGATGGTAGATCACAGCGCGGAGGGAACTGTCTCCGGATTTGAGGAACTCGTCCTTGTCGCCGCTGCCACTGAAGTGTTCGTTGACCAGCTTGCCATCGAGATACTCCGCGCTGTAAACCGGAGTGCCATCGGCGGTCCAGCCATCCGCGGGACCGGACGGGCGGCCATCGCGCATGGTGTAGCGGATGTGGATCCTGGCTTCGTAAACGTCATGATAACTCGCGGCCAGACCGAAGTAAGGTTTGTGGTTGCCGGACTCGCGGTAAACCCCGTCGTGCTCGACCAACTGGCGCGATCTCGGCGCCAGCGTGTCTCCGGTAGGGTCATAGGGAACGGGTGGCAGGATCACGCGTCCGGCACCGGAAGACTCGAAGGATTTCTTCAGCTTGCGGAAATCCACCGGTGCTTCCGGCGACACTCCGGTGATGCAGAAGTCCTTGTTCTTCATCGCCACCTGGCGGAATGCGGGGAAGATCCACCGGCCGTTGTATTGCACGGCGAGTGCCTGTTTCCCCACAACGACCTGGTCCAGCGCCGCCACGCCACCTAACAGCAATAGCAGGACCAGCGAGTAATATCCGCGCTTGATCTCACGGAAACGCTTGATCCGCCTGACGGTGATCGGGTTGGCGGGACCACGTGTCAGGGACCGCGCCAGGATCGTCGTGCCGCTGATGATCAGTACCATCGTGCAGAACCAGCCGAACCACGGGACGGACGGTCCCAGATGAAGGAACGGCACCTGCCGGCTGGTTTCAAAAAACCAGCGCGCGGTCGGAAACGCGATGTGCATCACCTCACCGGCAGCCGCAAGCAGCCCTAAGAACAACGCGGATGTGCCGACGGCTCGCATGGTCATTCGAATTTGATGCGCGGATCCACCATGGCCACGACGAAGTCGGAGATGACGTTGCCCACCAGCATGAGGAACGCGGAGATGGTAAGAGTGCCCATGATCAGCGGCACGTCGCGGGCGAGCACCGCCTGGTATTCCAGCAACCCGAAGCCCTGGATGTCGAACACCGACTCCACCAGCAGCGAGCCGCCGATGAAAACGGTCACCAGATCACCGATGCTGGTGGCGACGGGGATCATCGAGTTGCGGAACGCGTGGCCGAACACCGCTTTGCGGAAACCCGCGCCCTTGGCCACCGCGGTGCGCACGTAGTCTGCGGCGAGGTTGTCCATCAGGTTGTTCTTCGTCATCATCGTCAGACTGGCGAAGGAGCCGACGAGATAACATAACAGCGGCAATACCGTGTGGTGGGCGAGGTCCTTGATCTTGTCGAACGCGCCAAGCTGGTCGAAATCCGCGCTGGTCAGTCCGAAGAGCGGGAACAGGTTCATGCGCGCTCCAAGATGCACCAGCAGGATGGCGCCAAGCGCGAAACCGGGGATCGAATAGCCGAGGAAGATCAGTACCGATGTAGTCGAGTCGATGAAGGTGCGATGTTTCAGCGCCTTGAGGACACCCAGGGGAAGACAAACCGCATAGGAGATGAAAGCGGTCAGGATGCCGAAATACACCGCGACGGGCATTCGCGCGAGGATCATGCGGTCCACGGGATCGTTGTAAACCGTGGACCTGCCCATGTCCCCCTGAAGCAATCCGGAAAAACGCGTCTGATAGATGATCGCGCGCGCCGGGTATTCCGGGGCGTCCTTGCTTTCGGTATTGCGTCGGAGAAAACGATCCTTTCGATCCTGTGGCGTTTCGTATCGGACTTTCCATCCCTCCTCGCCGACAGGTTTTCCCGATTCACTGAAAACGGCGGACTCGATCTTTTCTCCAGCGCGTTTGACCCAGACTGACCTTCCATCGCCCCGCAAAACAACGATCGCGGTCGTGTCCGCATCGATTGTTCCGCCGATCTTCTCGTCGCCCTGATCACCATAATCGCCCTTGGAGATCCGCACCTCGCGCGGGAAAACTCCCAGCCACTGGCCATAGCCGACCAGCACGTTTTTGTTTAGGCCGTATTGCTCTTCCAACTCCTCGATCTGCTCCTCACTGAGTCCGCCCTGCCTTTGGTTGGACGCATTCGACTTTTTTCCCCCTTGATCG
Organism: Verrucomicrobiaceae bacterium; assembly: GCA_947372405.1. Next base: position 1,172 of record CANBTO010000235.1, on the reverse strand, counting down.
GCACCGCGCGACAGTTCCTGCAACATCCGGTCCCCCGGCCCGCCCGGGACAAAGCGGCTGATCACGAAAATCAGCAGCGTGATTCCCACCAAGGTCGGGGGGATCAACAGCAAGCGGCGCAGGAAATAACTTTTCAAGGGATGGTCCCGGTGTTTCTAGCCCTCCTGTGGCTTCATGCAAGCCCGGACATCCCTCGGTCCCGGAGTGCGAAGCATCTCACTGCTAGGACTCGATCATGCCGACCTCCACCCAGCGGATCGCGTGGCGGGTCAATTCGTTGCCGTCCTCCAGGCCGAGCTTCTCACGGATGTGCGAACGGTGCGCGTCCAGTGTGCGGGGGCTGATGCCGAGACGGGATGCGATCTCATGGTTGCCCAGAGCGTGACCGATGAGTTCGAAAACCTCCATTTCCCGGTCAGTAAGGCGTTCAAGCGGGAAACTTGGTTTGAGCGGCCCTTTGCCACCGGAAATGGTTTTGAGGAAATGGTTGGTGACGTTCTGGCTGGCAAACACGCCTCCTTCGAGAACGATGCGAACCGCATCGAGAAGGCGTTCCGGCGCGGTGTCCTTCATCACATAACCACGGCCTCCGGCGCGCAGCACCCGCTCGGCATAGATCAGTTCGTCATGCATCGAAAAAACGAGTACGGGTATTTCGGGATGGATCGCCCCAAGATCCTTGATCAGCTCCAGGCCATTGCGGCCGGGCAGCGTGAGATCCGTGACGACCAGATCCGGTTTTTTCAGCTCCACGAGTGAGAGCGCATCCTGGACCGTTCCCGCCATGCCGCAGACCGACAGGCTTGGCTCGGCCTCGATCAATCTTCCGAGCCCTTCGCGCAGGACGGGATGGTCGTCCACCAGAAGTATGTTCTTTTGCGCCATAAGACACAAAATCCGCTATTCCAGTTGTTGCTTCTACGCATATCCTGCTAAAAACCTCCCCCATCCGCTTGCCCGTCCGTTTCCACCCGGCACATCAAGGCTCTTTGAACAAATCCAGGAACTGGTCCTCGAACTCGTTGAACAGCCCGAGGCGGTCGAGCTCCTGCTTGAGCTCGTAGGCGCGCGAGCGGTCCCTGCGCGCCTCCTCGAAGAGTTCCCCCAGACGCAGTCTGTCCTTCGATCCTGCGCGTGGCGTCGACGGGCCGGATTGGGTTTCCTTGTAGCCG
>CANBTO010000234.1 GCA_947372405.1 Verrucomicrobiaceae bacterium | reverse complement strand
AAGTTGTGTTCTGGAAAGTCGCGAGCTGATTAAAACCGTTCGGCCCGGTGACACGCACGCTGGTCGCGCCGATGCTCGCTAAAGAAACATTCACATTGTCCCAGAAAACAACCTGCAAACTAATCGCATACGGATTCGGAAAGGCATATTGCGTCACCTTCGTGATCGCAACCGGCGGCGTAGTGTCCGCACCGGAATTCGGCGTCAGTAAAAATGCATGCGGCTGACCATTCAACAAACCATTACCAACAATCACGCCGCTGTCATTGATCGCGCGCGCTTCAGTGAGCACCCAGCCGGAATTGATCGGTACCATGTCGTTCAAATCCCGCATCCCGCCAGCCGCCGTCCATGAGAACGCGTGCGAATCGCCGCTCAGAATCTGAGAGGAACCGACGATCCCGCCCGAGATGTTCAGCGCATACGCCACCGAGGTGTAGCCGCCAAGCGTGTGGAGATCGAGCATCCCGGCGCTATCTGTGAAAAGGAACGCATGCGTGTCCGTGGACGGCGACGACGCCGAGCCCACGACATCGCCAGTGTTGTTGATTGCGTAGGCCCAACTTTCATCGCCGCCGAGCGTGCCCAGATCCGCCATGCCCGTGCCATCAAGCGCCGTACGAAACGCGCGATTGAATCCGCTCGGCGAAGACGCGATGCCGACCACACGCCCTGAATCATTCAAGCCATACGCCGCCGCCGTCGCAGGCAGCGCCGAGCCCGGAATCGTGCCAGGATCGAGCGTGACGTTCGGTGGTGAAAAACGAAACGCCCGATCATTTCCCGCGAGCGGCGAGAAGCCAGCAGCCTGCCCCGCCGTATTGATGTGCTGTGGGAAAACGCCCTCACCATTTCCCAATCCCCCGATGTCCAGCATCCCTGCGCTCGTGCTGAAAACAAACCCGTGCGCAAGCCCCGCCACATCGCGCGAGTAGCCAGTCACCGTGCCCGCGTCGTTGATTCCCATCGCACGCGAATCCGTCCCGCCGAGCGATCCGAGATCCACCGTGCCAACACCCAGCGTGAATCGCCAGGCCTGCGCGCTATTTTCTCCGATCGTCGAGTATCCGGTGACCTGCCCGCCCGCATTGACTCCCGTCGCGAAGCTCGGATTCGGACCTGCTAGGCTGACATCCGTGATCGAATAAGTCTGCGCGACGCCAAGGCCTACCGAACAGATGAGCACGAGCGCGACTTGCGAACCGGCCCTTCGCCTTTGGAACACGCGGCGGCATGGCACCGTGCAAGATTGCTCTCTGTCGGATAAAAATTGCTCACGCACCGCTGGCCGGGTCGGTTCGGGAATATGAGATTTCGTTTTCATTGCGAAAACTTTGAGCCAGACATGTCCCGCCGCGATATTTCTACCGTAACGGGATTGATACAATCCCGACTCTCGCGGTTGGCCGCATGCTTAGCATCACGCTTCGTGAATTAAGATTCAGTGAGATCCTCGCGATACTACCTAACACTCTGCTGGTTTCAAGCAGCCTTGGGCGGAGAAGCGGAAGGCGACCGACCACCCGTGATTTTTTTACCTTACAAGCGCGACAACTCGCGTTGGGCGATGCAATCTTCTGTTTCTCCTAACGCTCAGCCATGGCAATCAACCCCAGCACACCCGCCCTCCGCATCGCACGCCTCCTTGGTGAAGGTGCACGAATCCTCGCCATCCATCCCGGCCAAGCAGGGATCGACATCACCCACGACATCACCGCCCTGCTGGAAGCAGCGAACAATGACCACGCGAGTGCTGAGCCCGGCGAGCAAACCGAGGCCGCCCTGGCCTGAGGGTTCGAGTAACGAACGGAACATCGATCCAGTGTCCCCGCCCTCCCCCCAGACTAACCACTTTTCAGGTGCCTCCACCAAAATTACCATCTTGCAGCCAGCCGAGGACGAGCGTTCAGTCCGTCTCGCAATCAGAAACCCGATCCTATGCCAGTGAAAACACCTTTATTCCTCGCCGCATTCCTATGCTTTACTGTAAATCTCATGTCCCAGACGTTCATGATGAATCCCTACGGCTGCAAGAATGCCACGCTCCTCAACGGCAAGTGGAATGCCATCATCGACCAGTTCGGGCGGGGAGAATCGATGAAATTCTATCAAAATCGCAAACCGCAGGGGAAAACGGATTTCGTGGAGTATTCGTTCAGCGGTGGTTTACGGCTCGATGTTCCCAGCGACTTCAACTCACAAGTCCCTGAATTGAAATACTACGAGGGAAACGTCTGGTATCAGCGGTATTTCACAGCGGAAAAAACCAAAGATCATCGGCAGTTTCTCTATTTTGCGGGAGTTTCCTACGAGGCTGCGGTCTGGTTAAATGGCAAGGAGGTGGGACGGCACGAGGGCGGCTTCACTCCTTTCCAGATGGATTTGTCCGACACGCTGGTCGATGGAGAAAACGATCTGATCGTGATGGTAAATAACCGCCGCCGTGTGGATGGCATCCCCGCCATGAACTTCGACTGGTGGAACTACGGCGGTATCCTGCGGGACGTGTTTTATGTGGACCGACCCCAAGTGCATGTGCGCGATTACAAGGTGCAACTCAAAAAGGGACACCGCGACACCATCGCCGGATATGTCCAATTGGATGGCGCGACCTCGCCACAGAATGTGGAAGTCTCGATTGGGGAATTGAACATTAAGCAGGCACTCACCACCGACGCGAACGGCCATGTCTCGTTCGAGATAGAAGCCAAGCCGCAGTTATGGGAACCCGCCGCGCCGAAAATGTATCATTTGGAAGTTTCCACTGCGGAGGATTCACTGGCCGACGAAATCGCCTTCCGAACCATCGAGACCAAGGGCAACGACATTTTACTCAACGGCAAGCCGATTTTCCTGAAAGGGGTCAACTTCCACGAGGAGATCCCCCAACGCCTCGGACGTGCCAACTCCGATGCCGACGCCGCCATGATTCTCAGCGAGGTCAAGGCGCTGGGCTGCAACTTCGTCCGCACCGCCCACTATCCGCAGAACGAACATACCGTGCGCATGGCCGAGAAAATGGGGATCCTGATCTGGGAGGAAATCCCACTGTGGCAAGGCATCGAATTTTCAAACCCCGTCATCCTCAAGAAGGCGGAAACCATGCTGCGTGAAATGATCTATCGGGACAAAAACCGCGCCGGAATCATCATCTGGAGCATCGCCAATGAAACCAGCCCCTCGGAATATCGCGATAAGGTTTTAACGGATTTGGTCGCGCTCACCCATGAGCTGGACGACAGCCGATTGGTTGGTGCGGCCTTCGACAATGTGCGCTATGACAAGGCGACTTCCACGTTTCATCTGAATGACAAGGTCTCCGAGGCGGTGGATGTGGTCGGGGTGAACAAATATTTGGGGTGGTACTTTCCATTCCCGTTAGAGCCCGAGAAAATCAAGTGGGAAGTGGCGACCGACAAACCCCTGATCATGACGGAATTCGGCTGCGAGGCGCTCTACGGTCAGCACGGGCCTGCCGACGTGGCTTCCAACTGGAGCGAGGAATATCAGGAGGAACTCTACCGCAAGAACTACATCATGTTCCAAAACATCCCCAACCTGCGCGGCACGTGTCCCTGGGTGTTGTTTGATTTTCGCTCACCAACCCGCTACCATCCGCTGAATCAGGACGGCTGGAACCGCAAGGGACTCGTTTCGGACAAGGGGCAGCGGAAGAAGGCGTGGTGGGTGGTTAAGAAATTTTACGAAACGCGCTAAAGTTCACCGTCGTGAGGTTGCGGAAGCTAACTCTAACGGCAGTAGGCCATCGCAGTTGCCTTCACCACCGACTGCGCCTCCCTGCCCATTTCCTCGCCTCCGGTCCGGCCCAACTGCTGATTCGGGAACCTTCCGCCAAAAGTAAATTTCTCGCGATGCGTTTGTCTTGTGTCAGTGGTCGGGAGGGCGTAATTTCCCTGGCATCCCAAAATGGCTGACTCACTCGATCCGCAGGCTTTGCCCGCAAAAGCGCAGTCGCCCCCGGCTGCGAAAACCACGTTCAGGACTAAAATCGGGAGGGTGATCTTCGCGCCCTTCAAGGCGGTGGGGTTCCTCCTCGGTGGGAAGACGAGGATCGATGAGATCGTGGTGTATTCCGCGCCGCCGGCGTTTTATCTGTGGATCGTGATCGCAGTGGGGTTTGCGCTGAAATTCCTAGTGCCCAGCGTGATCACGCCGCAGGCCGGGGCGTGGATTTTCATCGGGACGATGATCTATTTCGTGCTGGCGCTGCTTTACGATATAAGCCTGAAGAAGCTGGTGCTTTGCTCGCTGGTAGTGGCGGTGATCTGGCTCTTTGCGAAGTATCTGGAGAACCTTCGCGACACCTTGATTCTGGGGCCGATTTTGCATCACTTCGCGGCGCTGGAGCCCAAGTATGATCGGGGGACGGTGATGGTGCTTTCGTGGCTGCTGCTGATCCCGTGGGTGTGCTCGCTTTTCGAGATGGTTTTCAATCGAAGGAAGAAGTTCAGCCCGAATGAGATTGCGGAGTTTCACTTTGGCGAAGGCTCGGAACTGACGGATCGCTCGGGGCTGCGCTTTGTGACGAAGTATCGCGATGTGCTGGAGACGGTGCTGGGTTTTGGCGGGGGCGATTTGCTGGCAGTGGATAACCACCAGACGGTGATTAAGCGTTACGAAAACATCGTGGGGCTGTGGTTCTATTGGCAGAAGCTGGATCGTATCCTGCATCAGCGGGCGACCTTGGTGGGTGAGGACGGCGAGGAAAAAGTGGTCGTCCAGCAGCCCCCGCCGTAACCCGTTGAGGCGGTGGACGCCATGGTGCCTTTGGATGCCGCGTCGTTCCCCCCCTCCGTGAAGTCACGCTATGGCCTATCAACAATTACTCATGGCTCCGCGGGTGCGGAAGGTTCTTGGTTTGCCAGCGGGAAGCATTCGTGCGCTACTGACGCTGATGACCGTGGGTTTCATCGTGACACAGACGGCGCGTAGCAAGCCGGTGAGCCTGCTGTGGTATGAGTCGCTCATCATCGTCCTCGCGCATTACTTTGCGCATCGGCGGTTTGTGGCGCTTTCGCCGGTGCAGCATGAGAAGCTGACGCGGGAGGATTTGCTCGAGGATGAGCCGCACCCGCTGTATCTACCAAGGCATTCACTGCGGACGATCATCGTACTGTCATTCGTGGGGCTGGCGGTTTATCTGGGCTGCACAGGGCGGCTGCGCGATCCGGTGGCGATGCCCGTTTTCGCGAGTGTGGGTTCGTATTTTCTCGGGATCGGGTTCGGGGCGGTCGCGGCGCGGCTGAGCCGGGGAAAGCAGTGCAACGGGAGCGCATCGTGGTTCGATGATTTGAAAGCGGTGGTGACCTTGGTCGCGGTCGCGCTGGCGATCATGGTACAGATCTTTGGGTGGCAGCAGGCGATCCCTCTGGGCGACAAGCTGGAGGCGTTGCCGCTGACGCTGATGCTGTTTTACTTTGGGTCGCGGTGAGACATCGGACTTTCCCATCATGCCGAAGCTCGGGGTTTTTTGTAAGCATAGCGAAGCCGCCGCAGGCGAAACCTCCGCCCTCCCGGTTCTGAAGTGGGATGAAATAACGCCTGTCTCTCCAACAGGGCCATGGTCACTTCCTCTTGAATCTTTTCTGAAGGATTCCGCTATCAAGCACATACCCGACGTTCAAGCGATGGCAAGCCCACTAGATAGAATGAGAAGGACTTGAGGCCGCGCCATCGGTTCGTAATCTTTCCTTCCCATGAAATCTAAAAACAACAACACGAGTCAGAAATTCGAAACGTATATCGGCGTCGACCTCGGCGACAAGAAACACCATGTCTGCGTCACCGACAAGCACGGAGTGATCCTCAAGGAGTTCACCATCACCAATGATCGCGCCGCCCTCAGGAAACTTTGTGAAGACTATCCAAAGGGTGCGGTCGCGATTGAAGTCGGCACCCACAGCCCGTGGATTAGCCGGTTTCTCACTGCCGAAGGCATGCACGTCACCGTCGCCAATGCCCGCAAGCTGCGAGCCATTTACCAAAACGACCGCAAATGTGATCAGCTCGATGCACGCATGCTCGCCAAGCTGCTACGCGCCGACGCTGATCTACTCAGCCCCATCCAGCACGGCTCGGAGCAAGCTCAAAAAGACCTCGTCGCCATCAAGATCCGCGACTCCCTGGTCCGGCAAAGAACCCACATCTGTGCCACCGTCCGCGGCGTGATCAAATCCATGGGCCTGCGCATCCCCGCCTCCAGCACCGAATCGTTACACCTCAATGCAGGGAAATTTCTCGCAGAACACCCGGCACTCGAACCCGCCATCACCCCCGCCCTCAAGTCCCTCGAATCCCTCACCGAGCAGATCAAAGTTTACGAAAAGGAAATTCAAAAATCCGCCCGCGAGCATCATCCCCAAGCCGTCAAATTCCAGCAAATCCCCTCCATCGGCCCCATCACCTCCATGGCCTTTGTATTGAGCATCGAAGACCCCCACCGTTTCAAAGACCCCCGCGACGTCGGCGCCTACCTTGGCCTCGTGCCCCGCAGAGACCAATCCGGCGGCACCGACAAACAGCTCCCTATCAGCAAAGCAGGCAACCGATATCTCAGGCAACTTCTCGTCCAATGCTCGCAATACCTCCTCGGCCATTTCGGCCCCGACTGCGCCCTGCGAGAACAAGGCCTCAAGCTCGCGGGCAAAGGAGGAAGAGCCGCCAAGAAAAAAGCCGTGATCGCCATCGCCCGCAAACTCGCCGTGATGATGATCGCGATGTGGCAAAAAGGCGGCGACTACCAAGCGTTTCCAGAACGCAAAAAAGATAAGTCGCCAGGTTCCTCGAAAACCACATCGAAAACCATCTCAAAGCGCGCCGCCTGATCCCAAGCCGACGCGCCGGAAAGTTGTCCACAAGAACCCGATTCTCCGACGAGCTTTAAATCCCATTCTCGAATCGGAACCTTGTGGACAACTTTCCTCAGACCAAAAACCAATTTTCCCCAAGATGACTTTTGAACAACACAAATCGAATTTCGGGAGTGACTGCGGGCCCCCGCTAGCACCTCGCGTGTGCGTCCACTAGATAGCAGCCTCCTGATCCCTTTATGACGACAAACCGAAATCTAACGTGCAGCAGAGTCCACGAAGGCGGCTCACTCAATGACTGCGGATGGAAGCAGGATTTCGTTGTTCATCATATATCTCAGAAACAACTCCAAACTCTGGAACACCCCTATGAAAAAATAGCGAAATAAATTTCGTTTGCCGGTTGACAGTCCTTCTCATGGAAGCGGGGGCCAACGTTGATCGCGGGGTTGAGGTTCATGTTTACGTGTAAGGTTGAGAACAGGGCGGCTAGTGAGGGTTGCCCAGCCGCACCGTGTTCGCATCTTTCTATAATTCAATAGGAATTGCTGAGTAGTAGTCAGTCTCGACTTTCGTTACAATCTTTCCGTCATGGAACACATTGATTGACCATACTCTATATCTACTCATGCCCAGAACCCATGACGAAGATTGTTCATAGACGGACGCTTCAAAAGCGTTCTTTCCAAATCGCCAAGTCCATGGATATTCCTTTTGCGTTGAAGCGTCAGA
>CANBTO010000233.1 GCA_947372405.1 Verrucomicrobiaceae bacterium | reverse complement strand
GACACCTCTGCCGCAGGCGACGCCCCGCATCAACGGGCCGGCGCTATATGGCGCGCGGCCTGACAGGCAATTCGTTTACCGCATCCCCACCCAGGGCGAACGACCGATGCGTTTCGAAGTGAAGGGCCTGCCAGCCGGCCTGTCTCTCGATGCGGACAACGGCATCATCACCGGCGTCACTCCTGACAAGCAGGGCGAACACGCGATGACCTTCATCGCCAAAAACCGCCACGGCGAGGCAAGCTTTCCCTTCAGGCTGGTGATCGGCGACAAGCTCGCCCTAACACCTCCCACCGGCTGGAACTCGTGGGGCGGGCACATGCTGACGGTCACCGACGAGGTCATGCGCAAGGCGGCCGACCTGATCGTGGACAAGGGCCTCGCGGACGTCGGGTTCCAGTATGTTTCCATCGACGACTGCTGGATGCGCATCGACCCGGAGAAATTCGCCGCCCGCGACGCGGTCAGGAAAAAGAAACACGAAGGCTACAGCTTCGACGGCATCATCGGCGAGGTGCGCGACGCCCAGGGGAACATCCTGCCTAACAAAAACTTCCCGGACATGAAGGCGATGACCGCCTACATCCACAGCCGCGGACTGAAGGCGGGTATCTACAGCTCACCCGGGCCCACCACCTGCCAGGATTTCGCCGGTTCCTTCGATCACCAGCAGCAGGATGCCGCGCAATACGCGCGCTGGGGATTCGACCTGCTCAAATACGACCTTTGCAGCGGGAGCCGCCAGTTGAAGGAGTTGAAGAAGAACCCTGAATACAAGATCGCGGATTTCTGGAAGCCGATGGCCGACGCTCTCCATGATCAGGACCGGGACATCCTCTTCAACCTCTGCGAATACGGCGGCGGAGCGCCATGGAGCTGGGCACCCGGCCTGGGTATCCAGACATGGCGGACCGGCGGTGACCTGAATCACAACGTGGCCTCTTATTTCAGCGAAGCCCTGCGCGTGGCCACCCAACTGCGGGACTTCAGCAAACCCGGCCAGTGGAACGATCCGGACTTCCTCTACATCCACAAGATCCGCGATCACCGAAGCATGATGTCACCGACCCTCGAGGTTCCGCTAGATACCAACCAGCGCTATCAATACGCCACGCTCTGGTCGATGATCGTCGCGCCGTTCTTTTTCTCCTGCGACATCACCGGGATCGACGAGTTCACGATCCGCCTGCTCGCCAACGCCGACGTGCTCGCCATCAACCAGGACGATTTGGGACAGGTCGCGAAGGTCGTGCGCCGGACCGGGAACGAAGTGGTCCTGATCAAGGAAATGGCAGGCGGTTCCCGTGCAATCGCTCTTTTCAACACTAATGCCACCCAGCCCACGGAAATCAAGCTCGACCCGGAATGGCTGGGCAAGGCGGCCCCTGTTAAAATCGTTGATGCCTGGCGGCAGCGGAACGTGGACCACCTGAAGAGCGGGGATTCCGTTAGCCTGAGTCCCAACGGCGTCGCCTTGTTCATCGTCAAATGATCCGGGCTCAGTTGATCTTGATCCAGTTCGCACCATCGCTCACGATGTGGACCACCGCGCTGATACCGACGGTCAAACCGACGGAGCTATAGTCCGTGCCATCAATGGTTTGGCTTGACGATGTATAGAGCTTGAACGTGACTGTCCCCCGGTTCTTGATATAATACATCCTGCCATCGATGCCGACCGCGCTGGGCAGATTGGCACCACTGCCACCGGTGGTGCCTGTATAGACAAACACACAGTCGGAACTGTCGATCGAGCTGAGTGGGGATGAGGTCGAGCGGACTTTGACTGCGAATGAACCATTGGCGACCAACGTGGAACTCGGAGCCGTGGTGCCGATGCCGACGTTGGTGCCGCTGCCAGCGCCATTGACGCCGCTGACGGAGCCCAGCACGAGGCTGTTGCTGGCGGTGACCTTGGCGTTGGCGCCGATGGCCGTGGCGTTGGTGATGCCGGACGTGCCGTCGGCACTGACTCCTAACAGAGTGTTGTTGCTTTCCACCGTGAAGCTACCGCCGCTGTTTTCACCGATGATAGTATTGTAAGCACCCGTTGTCACCGAGTTGCCGGAAATATTACCCATGATGGTGTTGCCCGCTCCCGACGTGACGCTTTGTCCCGCGCCCGCACCGAAGAAGGAATTGAAACTGGCTGTCGCTTTGTTTCCCGCGTTGATTCCGAAGTAGCAGTCCTGGGTTCCCGACGAGTTGGTGGATCCCGCGCCCGCGCCGAAAAACGCATTGTTGCTCGCGGTGTTCGCGGCTCCCGCCTGATCTCCGAAAAACGCGTTGTAGCTGCCGGCGGAGTTGGAAAATCCCGCATGCCAGCCGAAGAAGTTGTTATTGCTGCCACTGTAGGAATTGAAACCCGCCGCTTGACCGACGAAGTTGTTGTAGCTGCCCGAATCGTTGAAGCCTCCAGCACTCTGTCCCAGGAAGACGTTTAACTGACCGCTCGTGTTGCTGGAACCAGCGTTCAAGCCATAGAATGAATTCGAAGAGCCGTCGACATTGGCCTTTCCACAGTTGTGTCCCACGAACGTGTTCCCAAAACCCGCGGTGTTTTTAAGCCCGGCATTGATTCCCACAAAATTATTCAAGCCTCCCGTACTGGCAGGGCGATCCTCGACCGCGAACGAGGTGGAAACGTACAACTTGTCGAGTGTGGCGGCACCTGCCGCAAAATTACCGGCCACATTGCGCATCATGATCGTGCTGACCGTGTTCGAACTCGTCGCGGCGTTTGCCAGATTAGCGCCGCTGGCCACGTTCGCGGCGCTGACGCCTCCGACGTTGGCGACAACCGTTGCCGCCTGCGTTCCAGTCACATCCCCGGCGAGGTTGCCGCTGAAGTTCGTCGCCGTTCCAGCAAGGCTGCCACTGAAGCTGCCGGTGGTGGTTCCACCAAGCGTCAGGTTGCTACCCAGCTTCGCGCTGGTCACGGCACCCGCGCCGATCCGACCGGGCGCGATGGTTCCAGTCAGGCTGCCCGCTGGCACGCCGCTCAGCCCCGCACCATTGCCGTGGATAACGCCTGTTAGATAGACGTTCTTTTGGGTCCCGGCGGTGCCGATGCGGATGACGCCGGATTCACCGGCCACACCGGGGTTTCCGATGGCGATGTTGTTGTTTCCGGTGGTGAGGTTGAAGCCGGCGTCCTGGCCGAAAGCGATGTTGCCACTGCCGGTGTTGTTGAAAAGCGCTCCGTCGCCGACAGCCGTGTTGAGGTTGCCGAGGATGTTTTTCGAAAGCGCCTGGAGTCCCACGGCGGTATTGCTGGAACCGGTGGTGTTGAGCAACAGCGCGTCGCGCCCCATGGCGGTGTTGTTGTCGCCGCTGGTGTTGGCCCCGAGAGCGAAAGCCCCGCTGGCGGTGTTCTGCGAGCCTGTGGTGTTCCTGCCAAGCGCTGTGGAGCCGAGCGCGGAGTTGCCGCCGCCCAGGCTGAGGGCCAGCGATTTGAATCCGACCGCAGTATTGTTCGAACCGGAGATGTTTTTGGTTAGAGACTGGGATCCAATCGCGGTGTTGCTGCTGCCTGTGGTGTCGAAGCGGAGGGCGGAAAATCCGTTCGCCGTGTTGTTGGTGCCGGTGGTGAGGCTGGAACCGGCGTTGGTGCCGGTCTTGGTGTTGGTCTGCGCGTTCGCGCACGCGGCGGATGCGAGCGTCCAGATGGCGACTCGGATGCAGGTGTCGAGAGCGGGGCGGGTCTGGCGGATCGGTTTCATGATGACAGGTGTTGTGTGGAGACCCTAAACCCGTGACGACTGTCGATTTTCAGGGCAGGTCTTTCCCATGAAACGCAGCCCCTATCGTTTCCAAACTGCCATGGCTACCATGAAATAATCCATGCACTGACATTTTCAACCCGACTCATGGTTAGCGAGGGCCATGTGTTTCGTGAGTCAACAAACATCACCGCCAGACGAATCCGCGAGGGATGGATGAAACCGACCATGGCGTCATCGAATGGCAGCGGCTTGATCCGAGCACTGCTGGAGGGACTGCAAGATCCCAGCCAACGGATTACGCGTAGGACTTCAACAGCGCCTCCGCCTTGTCCGCGGCGACGCCCTCGTGGAAGTCATCGTTGACCATGCAGACTGGCGCGGTGCCGCAGGAAGCGAGACACTCGGCGAATTCGACGGAGAAGTTCCCGCAGGGCGAGACGGCGATGGGATGATGATGCGGATCACTCTGCGAGCGGTCAATGCCGGTGAGTTCGCAGAGGCGTTCCATCAATTCGTAGGAACCGCCCATCGCGCAGGAAAGCGTGCGGCAGACGCGGATGTGGAATTTCCCGGGAGCGGACTGCCGGAAACCCGGATAGAAGGTGACGACTTCGAGCACTTTGATCGGTTCCAGGTCCAACTTCGCGGCAACCCAGTCAATGGCCGGTGCGGAGATATAACCGAACTTGTGCTGCACGATATGAAGCAGGGGCAGCGTGGCCGAGCGCTTGTTGACCGGATAGTGCGAGATTCGCTCTTCAGCCTCAGCTTCCAGTTCGGCGGTCACCGCGAACGTCGGATAGAACTTCGTGCCGGGAGTCTCATGCGAGGCGATGGTTTCTTCGAGAGAGGAATGGGACATGGACGGCGATTTTAAATTTCAGAGATTACCTGTCACACTCGCCCATGACGAAATCGAGCGAGCCGAGGATGGCCGGTATGTCCGAAACCATGTGGCCGGGGAGCAGGCGCGAGCAAATGGAAAGGTTGCAGAACGAGGGGCTGCGGATCTTGAGGCGGTAGGGAACTCCGCCACCCTTTGAGTGAATGTAGAATCCGAGTTCGCCCTTGGGATTTTCCGCGGCGAAATAGACCTCTCCGGCCGGCGCGTCCACGCCTTGGGTGGAGACGATGAAGTGGTGGATAAGCTCCTCCATGGACATCATCACGCGCTCCTTGTCGGGAAGCATGCTCTTCGAATGCGCGAGGTTGACCGGACCGGAAGGCATGGTGTCGAGCACCTGGCGGCAGATGCGGATGGACTGGCGCATTTCCTCCATGCGGATCTGATAGCGGGCGTAGCAATCGCCCTCGTCGGTAATCGGCACGTCGAACTGATAGTTCTGATAGCCGAGATAGGGACTGTCCTTGCGGAGGTCACGCTCGACCCCGGAAGCGCGGAGGTTGGGGCCGGTCATGCCCCAGGCGATGGCGGACTCGCGGCTGATGACGCCCACGTCCACCATGCGGTCGAGGAAGATCTTGTTCTTGTCCAGCAGCTTGGAGATTTCCCCGATAGTCACTTCACATTCATCGAGGAACTTGCGGACGGAAGCATCAAAGCCCGGCGGCATGTCGCGGACCTGGCCGCCGACGCGGGTATAGGAGGTGGTGAAGCGCGCGCCGGTGAGTTGCTCGCAGAGGTTATATACCTTCTCGCGCTCGGTGAAGGTGTAGAGGAAAACGGTCATCGCCCCGACGTCCATGGCGCAGACTCCGACGCCGAGCATGTGGGAGGAGATGCGTGCGAGCTCGCAGCAGAGCACACGAAGCGCCTGGCCGCGTGGTGGCAGCGTCCAATCCATGAGTTTCTCGACGGCACAGGCGTAGGCAACGTTGTTCGCCAGCGGAGCAAGGTAGTCAAGGCGGTCCGTGTAGGGCACGAACTGGTTGTAGTGCATGTTTTCGGCGATCTTCTCATCGCCGCGATGAAGGAATCCGACATCGGGCTCGGCCTTGGCGATGACCTCGCCATCGAGCTCCAGCACAAGACGCAGCACGCCGTGGGTGGCGGGGTGGGAAGGCCCCATGTTGAGAACCATGCGCTCGCCGACAAGATCGTCGGTTTCGGCATGATAGCTGTCCGCAGCCCGTGCGGCACGCGCGATGGTGTCAGGTGCCTCGATTTCGGTGGTTGATTTGCTCATTCCGTTGCCGCGGGAATAAGCACCGAACGCACCAAGGTTCGCAAGGGGTTTGTGAAAATTTTCACATGGCCCCGCGGCCGTAGCGCTCGCGGAACTGCCTGAGCAAATCATCCACCCGATCCGTGTCCGGCACGGATGGTTTCGCGGGCGCTTCCACAGGCTCTATCACGGGCTGCACGGGAGGTTCCGGCGCGGCTTGGAAGACCGGCGCGGCTGCGGGCTCGGGTGCCGCGTGGAAAACCGGTGTGGGTGGCGGTTCCGGTGCTGGCTGGAAAACCGGAGCGAACATCGGCTCCGGGGTTGGTTGTGGTTCTGGTTCCGGCGCGGCTTGGAAGACCGGGGATGCAACCGGCTCAGGTGCCGGCTGGAATACGGGCGCTGGCTCCGGGGATGGCTCGAACAACGCGGC
This sequence comes from Verrucomicrobiaceae bacterium, assembly GCA_947372405.1. The sequence goes on along the minus strand of CANBTO010000233.1, from coordinate 1,281 downwards.
TGGCGCGCTGCCATAAACCGAAGGCTGCTGAGTCTGCGGTTGCGATATGAAAGGAACCGCTGCCGGAGTCTCCTCCATGTTGAGTGCGGGCTCAAAAGGTGATTCCCACGCCATCATCGCAGGTGCGGCGACGGGTTCAGGCGCATTCACAGGCTCCGGTGTCGAGAAATCCGGGGCTGGCCATGCTTCCGGGGCTTCCACGGACGCGGAGCTCGCGGCAAGGAACGAAATGGCGAGCGTGGGATCTGGTGCGCGTTCCACCACCACTGGCGCGGGATCGGCCTCCTTGGTGACGAGGATTTCCGCCTGAGGTGGCGATTCGGGCAGAGTCGGCGGTGGCGCGCTTTCCGTCACCGTTTCGACAATCACCGGTTTCTCCGGCACTGTCGGCTGGCTTTCCTGCAGAATGATTGCAGACGACGCCTGCTCAAAAGCAGGTGCAGTCAGCTCGGACACTGGCGGAACCGGTGGCACCGGTGGACTCGAAGGTTGCGAATCCATCGCGGTCGCCTTGAGCCACGCCATGCCCGCCGCACGGATCAGTCCACGGGCATGGGTTCCCGCAGAGCCACGGTCCATCCGTGCCAACACACGAGATCCAAGCCCGGGCACGCGGGACTCCAGCAAGGCGACCATTTCGTCCTCGCTGAGCGGATTGAGCTCCACCACGACTTCCGAAAGTCGGTCGGCAAGTCCACCGCTAAGGCGTGGCATGAACGCGCTTTCCCAGATGTCCTGGTTGAGTGAGAGAATCACATCCAGCCGCTCGACAGCCTGGCGGAGGTTGCCAAGAAAGGCCGCCAGCCGCAGAGCCGCCGTTTCATCGGTGGAGAAACCTTCGAGGTCATCCGCCACCAGGACCACACGCATCAGCAGGGCCAGCATGCCCAGCAACGCCTCAAGTCGTTCCATCAGGACGCCTTCCGCGGGATTGCCGGCATGCACCGCTTCATCCAAGGAACGAAGGCGGGAGGAGTTTTCCGCAGGCGTCGCCGCAAAACGGAACAGGCAGTCCACCCAGAACGAAATCTCACGAACCGGAAGGTCGCAGCGCTGCGCCAACTCCACGCTCAGCCTCTGGCCGAGGATTTCGAAGTTTTCACGCGCCCAATGCGCGGTGATGGCATTCGGATGATTGAAATCAAACGTCTCGATCGGCCGGGTCCGCAACGCCGTGAGGGCGCCTTCGCGGTCCTGACAAGGCACTTCGCCCGACGCCACGAGCGGCTGCAAGGCCGTGGAAAACAAGCGGCGCGCCACCAGATCCAGCACGCAGAGCCC
>CANBTO010000232.1 GCA_947372405.1 Verrucomicrobiaceae bacterium | reverse complement strand
ATCGGGCAGCGGAGTCATTGTTTCCCCGGAAGGACTGGTGCTCACCGCCGCCCACGTCAGCTCGGGAGTGGGGAAAAAGGTCACCATCATTCTCGAGGACGGCACCAAACTGAAGGCGGAAACCCTCGGCCTAGTGGCGGATACGGACGCGGCCATGATCCGCATCATCGACAAGGGAACCTATCCTTTCGTGGAAATGGACCGCTCGAACTCCACGCGTCTTGGCGACTGGGTCTTCGCGCTCGGCCATTCCGGCGGATTCGACAAGACCCGCGGCTCGGTCGTGCGTCTCGGCCGCCTGGTGCGGGTGGCGAACTCCACGTTTCAATCGGACTGCATCCTCATTGGCGGGGACTCCGGCGGCCCGCTGTTTGATCTAACGGGAAAGCTGGTGGGCATCCATTCGCGTGTCGGCCAGCAGCTCCAGGTGAACATGCACGTGCCGATGAACGAGTTCGTCAAAAACTGGGACGGACTGGTGAAAGGCGAGTTTATCGGAGAGGGGCCGTTCGCCAAAAAACCGGTGAAGGGCAACGGCTTCCTCGGGTTGGCCACTGAGTCCCGTGCGGAGGGCGGCCTGTCGGTGACCAAGGTGGGGGACAAGAGTCCCGCCCAGGAAGCCGGGGTAAAGGTCGGCGACGTGATCCTCAAGTTGAATGACACGCCGCTGTCGAAGCGCGAACAGCTACAGGATCTTCTCAAGGAAATGTCCGCCGGTGACGAGCTCAAGCTCGAACTCGAACGCAACGGCAAGAACGAAACCCTTACCTTCAAACTCGGTGAACGCTGATTTCCTCCGCCCGTTTGTTTTCTGCTGCCTTGCCACTCCGCTGTTAGGGCAACAGTCGCTTGAGTCCGAATACCGCACCACCGGTCCCGCGGTGGTCGCCGCCTTCGAAACGCAGCGCGCCGTCCTCCAGACATCCAGCGCCGTGATTCTCGACGGCCACAAGGAATGCGGCTACGGAGTCGTTGTTTCCGCGGAGGGCCACATCCTCACCAAGGCCAGCGAGGTCTCGCAGGTGGAAAAGCTCGCCGTCACCGTGGACCACACCAACTACCCGGAAGTGAAGATCCTGGCGATCGACGCCGAGTGGGACGTCGCGCTGCTGAAGATCGAGGCCACCGGGCTTGTTCCCGTTAGATATGCACCAACGAGCGACGTGCCTCAGGGGTCGTGGGTCGTCGCCAACGGCGCGACCACCCGCACCACCCGCCGGTTGCTCGCCGGCATCGTCAGTGCGAAGATCCGTGAGATCCCTGCTGCCGGAGGAGCCGCCCTCGGCCTCGTACTCAAGCCGGACAGCAAGCGGCTGGAAGTGGACGATGTGAATGAAAAAAGCGGTGCCAAGGAGGCTGGGATTCAGAAAGGTGACGTGATCCTCTCCATCGAGGACAAACCCGTCAAGGTGCTCAAGGACGTCGCTGATGTTCTCAAAGACCGCAAGGCGGGAAGCACCGTGAAACTCACCTACCGCCGTGGCAAGGAGGAGAAAACGGTTGAAGTCCGGCTTGCAGCCAAGAGCGAGATGTTCACCGATCAAATGAACCGCAACGACCAGATGAGCGGGGACTACTCCAAGCGCCGCAGCGGATTCCCCCGCGTGATGCAGACCGACATCCTCGGAAACAGCAAGTCAGTCGGCGGCCCCTTGATTGATCTGGACGGTCAATGCATCGGCATGAACATCGCTCGCGCCAACCGCGCCGAAAGTTTTGCCATTCCCGTGGAGGATCTCAAAGCCCTCGCCGGGCGCTTGATGAAGGAGCCCGGCGTGCCCGATCAGGCGCCGAAGTCCGGCGGCGGTGACGCGGCTACGGACGGAGTCCAATGACGGCCTGACCGATATTCGTGTCGGGAAACAAGGGATGCTTTTTGGGTGGGAGTGGTGAGCCCGAAAACCAAAATTGAACCACGGATTACACGGATTACACGGATGATGAAGAGGTTGTGGAATTGATTGATGAACCTGTTTGGTGAAGTCTGTAATCCGTGTAATCCGTGTAATCCGTGTAATCCGTGGTCAAATTCTAACATGCCATCCCGGCACCTTCGGAATTCGGGGTGAGATGTCGCGGGAACGGAAGCCATGCGCCTCCTTCCGCCGCCACGGCCGGGGTGCCGGAACTTGTTAGAAACGATGCTGCGATGCAACGATCACTTCATGGTGACCGTTACTTTACCGGCCGGGAGATTTTCCGAAGCCACGCTGAGAGTCACGACGCCGGGTTTTCCCGCTTTCCCACGCAGCACGACCTGGCAGAGGCCGTTGAAGGCGGGCAGGGTGTCTCCTTGCATGGATTCGAGGTTGGTGGGGTCGCCGTTGCAGACGCCGGCGATTTCCGCATCGCCTTCCACTTTGAATTGAAGACGGTTCATTGAACGCGGGACGAGGCGGCCCTGGTCATCGGCGATGGTGATGCTGACATAGCAGAGGTCCTTGCCATCCGCCTTGATCTCAGGGCGGTCGGCGGTGACGAGGATCTTGGATGCAGCACCGGTGGTGGAGCGTTCGTCCTGCGCCCAGGGCTTGCCGTTTTTCCAGGTCTTCACCGTGAGCGTGCCTGGCTGATAGACGACGTCATCCCAGACGATTCGGTATTGATATTTTTCCTTCTTTTTCCGACCCAGCGATTGTCCGTTGAGGAAGAGCTCAGCTTCATCGCCCGAGGTGAAGACATGCACGGGCGTGACCTGTCCGACGCGCTCGGACCAGTTCCAGTGCGGCAGGATGTGGGCCATCGGGAAGTCCTGACGCCAGTGCGCCTGATAGAGATAATAGCGGTCCTTCGGAAAACCGGCGAGGTCGAGGATGCCGAAGTAGGACGAGCGGGAAGGGGACTTGCCGCCGAGTTTCGCGAAGAGTTCCATCGACTTCTTCTTGTCCTCCTCGTTGTCGAAGTTGAGGGCGTTGGAGCTGTCCGTATTGAATGGGGTCGGCTCGCCAAGGTAATCGAAGCCGGTCCAGACGAATTCGCCGGCCATGAACGGGTTCTTTTCGAGCAGTTCGAAATCGAGGTCCGGGCGGTTGGCCCAGCCCGGGGCGTAGAGCTCATAGGAACTTGCGTGGAATCCGCGGAATCCAGAGCCCTTGTCCCATTTCACGGGGAAGAAGTAGCAACCGCGGCTGCTCACGCAGGAAGAACTCTCGGAAGTGAGCACCGGCACGTCCGGTTTCCGTGCACGAATCTTTTCGATGATCTTCGGATCCTTCACCGGATAGTTGAGGCCGGTGATGTCCACGGTATCAGCGAAGGGGGTGAGCGCGCTGCCGAGGTGGTTCATACCAAGCGTGATCTGCCGGGTGGGATCATGGCTGCGGAAGAGTCCGGTGAGTTCCGCGGAAACCCCATTGAATTCAGGTTTCGCCTGTTCCGGGATTTCGTTGCCGGTGCTCCATGCGATCACGCAGGGGTGGTTGCGGTCGCGGCGGATGAAATTCTCGACATCGCGCTCGTGCCACTTGTCGAAGTGGAGGTGGTAGTCGTCGGCTTTCTTGGCGAGCTTCCATGCGTCGAACAACTCGTCGAGGACCAGCATGCCCATGCGGTCGCACAGGTCTAACAACTGCGGTGCCGGCGGATTGTGGGACGTGCGGATGGAATTGCAGCCCATGTCTTTGAGCAACTGGAGTTGTCGCTCGGCGGCGCGCTCGTTGAAGGCGGAGCCGATGGCACCGAGGTCGTGGTGGTTGCAGACACCTTTGATCTGGACGCGCTCGCCGTTCAGGTAAAAGCCGTCCGGTTTCCATGTGGCGCTGCGGATGCCGATCAGAGTGTCCTCGCTGTCGAGTTTATCTTCGCCTCTAAAGAGCGTGGTGCGCAAAGTGTAGAGGTAAGGTTTTTCGGTCTGCCAAAGGTTGGGGGATTTGAGCTTGATCCGGATGTCCTTGGAGTCCGCCGGGCCGATTGCTCGTTGCGCGCGTTTTCCGCTTTGGTCCAAAAGTTCGTAGATCACTCCGATCGGCTGGCCAGAGCCGGCATCCGGAGCGAGCGCGACTTTGACCACAAGGTCGGCAGTGTCCGTCGTGATGTTTTCCGCGTGCGCGAACACGCCGTTGTAGGCGATGTGGGTGGGATTCGCCTTCACCAGCCAGACGTGACGGTAAAGGCCCGCTCCCGGATACCAGCGTGAGGAATCGGGAAGAGTTTCCAACCGGACGGCGATGGTGTTGGGCGCGTCTAATTTCACGAACTTGGTGATGTCGATGCGGAAGGAGCTGTAGCCGTAGGCCCATTCGCCCGCCAGCTTGCCGTTGACGAAGACTTTCGGCTGGGACATCGCACCGTCGAAGTCGAGGAAGAGCGCCTTGCCCTGGTCGGCGTCTGTTAGGTCGAGCGTCCGACGGTACCAGCCGATGCCGGCCCATGGCAGCTTGCCGGTGCTGTTCGGCAGATCCGCGCGGAACGGGCCTTCGATGCCCCAGTCATGCGGCAGGTTGACGGCGCGCCATTTGGCGTCATCGAAAGCGGGCGCGGTGGGCAAGGAGTCCGCGGTGGGCTCGGCGAGTTGCGAGCCGTCCGGCATGGCACCGAAGCGGGCGAATTTCCAGGAGAAGTCGAACGACTCCCGGGTGGCTCCATGTAATGCAAGAACTGACGCCGCGAGAACAAGCAGGGTGTGGGTTTTCATAACGACAACCCGAGCGTCGGCATCAGGACGGATCAGGACAAGCGGATTATCCCGTTCGGGATGACATGACCCGTACGCGAGGCGGCCCGATCGATAATCCCCGGGAAAAACCCAAAAACCCAGAGGGAAGCTCAATCGGGCCGCCTTTGTCTTGCGACGCCGGGAAAAAATCACCGGAATCCCTGCCTGTCAAACTGGATGTCGAAATTTTTTTCGGGTTCACCGGTGTGGCTGGCGGTCTTGTCAAATGATGCGTGGAAAATCAGGGGAAGGGACCACAAATCCGGATTTTTCTCCTAGCCCGCGGCGCAATGCCAACTAATCTGCTCGCGTTGGCGGTCACGGCGGACACGCCGGATTCCAGATCAATTTTCCGTATCTCACCCCATGAATCTGACACTCAAAGTATGGCGGCAGTCCGGGCCCAAGGCCCAAGGCAAAATCGAAACGTATGACGCGAAGAACATCCCTGCGGAGGCTTCGTTTCTCGAAATGCTCGACATCGTCAACGAACGCATCATCGAAAAAGGCGAGGAGCCGATCCACTTCGATCACGATTGTCGCGAAGGCATCTGCGGAGCCTGCTCGCTCACGATCAACGGCATTCCCCACGGCAAGGACCGCGGCGTGACCACCTGCCAGCTCCACATGCGCAAATTCAAAGACGGTGACACCATCTGGGTGGAGCCTTTCCGCGCCAATCCCTTCCCGGTCATCCGCGACCTCATCGTGGACCGCGAGGCCTTCGACCGCATCATTGCCGCAGGCGGCTATGTGGACGTGCGCACGGGCTCCGCTATCGACGCCAACTCGATTCCCATTCCCAAGGCCCAATCGGACGCCTCGTTTGATGCCGCCGCCTGCATCGGCTGCGGTGCCTGTGTGGCATCCTGCAAGAACGCCTCCGCCATGCTCTTCGTTTCCGCCAAGGTCTCCCACCTAGGGCACCTGCCGCAAGGCCAGCCGGAGCGTGACAAGCGCGTGCTCGCGATGGTCCGCCAGATGGATGCCGAAGGCTTCGGAAACTGCACCAACCAATACGAGTGCGAGGCCGCCTGCCCGAAGGAAATCAGCGTCGAACACATCGCCCGCCTCAACCGCGATTACTCGATGGCCGTGCTTCGCGAACAGCTCGTGGCACCTTGATTTTTGGCAAAACCGGCCAAAGGTGAGGACATTCAGATTGTTGGAATACAATCCGTCCCTTGCCCTCTGACCCCTGATGACCGCGAACCAGATTCTTTCCCTTCTTTGCTGCACATTCCCGCTTGCGGCCTGCTCCGCCGGAGACGAAAAGAAAGCAGCCATGGAAACCGTCTCCGAAACACCCGCAGAGCCCACAGGCAAGGTCGAGAAAACCGATGCCGAGTGGAAAAAGGAACTCACTCCCGAGCAATACCGCATCCTTCGCCAGGCTGGCACGGAGCCGGCCAACGGCGCGGTTTACAAGGAGTTCAAGCACCAGGGGAAAGGCAGCTATCATTGCGCTGGTTGCGGTGCCTTGTTGTTCTCGTCCGATCAGAAGTTCGACTCCGGCTGCGGCTGGCCTTCGTTCTATGATCCTGCCAAGGCCGAGAATGTGGTGACCAAGAGGGACACCAGCGGCGGCATGGTCCGTATCGAAGTGAACTGCGCGAAATGCGGTGGCCACCTCGGCCACGTCTTCGAGGGTGAGGGCTTTGGCACGCCCACGGACAAGCGCTACTGCATCAATGGTGTGGGGCTGAAATTCGTTCCTGCCAAGGAGGAGAAATCCCCGCCGGCCAAACCGTGAGCGGGTTTTCCGAATAAATATTTCTAGCAGGGCGAGAATGGAATTGGCAGGGCTCGGGGAAACGGGTCAGATGGTGTGGAAAGAAGGCGCGCCAAACCGCCGGTAAATTCATGTCACAAGCCATCATCGATCCCGAGGAGGTCCGTCGTTTCGCTGCGGAGTTGAAACGGTTCAACGGAGATTTGCGAGAGCGGACAGGAGCGTTGATGGCGCGTTTCACCGCGCTGGGAGACACCTGGCAGGATCAGGAGCAGGAGAAATTCGCGGGTGAGTTCGTGCAGCTGATGAAAACGCTGAAGGGCTTTCTCGAGCTGTCCGAGCGCCACACGCCCTATCTCCTGCGCAAAGCCGAGCGAATCCAGCAGTATCTGGACCAGCGTTGAAGATCCGGAACAACCGCCATGGCAGAGCATGCGAAAGTTTCCTCCATTGACGCGCTGGAAGCGTTCCGCGTGGATTTGATCAAATATGTGGAGAGGGCGCGTGTGGCGCTGGAAGATGCGGGGGGCGAAGTGAGACGCACGCAGACTTGGTTGGAGGTGGACCGCACGGGTCATTGGAATTCGCAGATTCGGTTGCGGAAGAAGCAACTCGAAGCGGCCGAGGCGGAACTCTACAGCGTCACGATCACCAGTCCCACTGAAAGCCATGCCTTCCAGAAAATGGGCGTGCTCAAGGCGCGCCGCAGGCTTGAGGAGGCTGAGGAGAAAATGCTCGTCCTCAAAAAATGGAGGCGGAATTACGACAACCGAGTCACGCCATTGCTGCGGCAGTTGGATCCGATGCATTTCCTTGTCGAGCGGACGCTGCATGCGGGAATCCATTCGTTGGGAGAGTTGGTCAAGACCTTGCAGGCTTATGCGGAAACCGGCCTGTCATCGAAACCATCCGCGCCGGCTGCCACGGAGAATACGGGAGAGGGAGGCGCCACATGAGTGCTTCCGGCGGCAAGGGAGCCCTCGCGCTGGCCACCCGCCAGCTCCTGGCGAACTGGGAGCGGACCCGCGAATCATGGTCCGACCAGAAGGCGCTGGAATTCGAAAGCGATTACTTGTCCGAGCTGGCATCCACCGTGAACTCCGCCATGAAGGCGATGGAGGATCTTGATAAATTGTTAGAAAAAATCCATGCGGACTGTGAGTGAGACCTTTGACCAGCGGAC
>CANBTO010000231.1 GCA_947372405.1 Verrucomicrobiaceae bacterium | reverse complement strand
CTCAAGCACCTTGCGCGCTTTTTTATTCATCCCGTCCGATTGGAAATACTGCGCTCTCAGCCCTCGCCCCTCGCCGGGTGGCGTGGATTTCCCGAAACTCCCGATCAAATCCGCGACCGATTCACGAAACTGGCGGTTCGTCAGCCGGGCGAAGTCAACCTTGGGCGGTGGCCCGCTTTTCGCCCGCGCTTCCGCCGAATAAAACGCCCCCATGATGTATTCCGCCACCCGCTGTGACTCCTCCGCATTCAACTCCTCCGGCTTGTCCTCCGGCATTTTGCGGTCGATGTAACGGGCCAGCGAAACCAGCGGTCGGTCGCCCTGCAACGGCTCGTCCACCTCATCCTCGACGCCCTCGCCATGCTTGCCGTGGCATCTGGCGCAATGCTTCGCATAGATCGCCTCGCCCGTCACAGGACCGTCCTGAGCGGGCAAAATACCCGTCAGGCCGATCAGCAATGGCCATGGCAAACGACACACGATGTTCTGGATACGCACCGTGGCCGTCGGTTTTTCGCCGGATAGATCGGCCCGGAGCCGCACCGTGCCTGTTAGTCGGGATCATTTCCGCAATTTCCGCATCACCATCGCCAGCGCGTCCTCGGCCTCCGCCACGCGCAGGAGTTTGGACATCGCGAAATAGACCACGGCAGCGAGAGCGATGGTCACGCCAAGGCCGGCAAGCTTGGTCACGACCAAAGTATGTGTTAGATCAGCGAAAAAGAAATGGTTGGCCAACAGACAAACCCCGCCCATCACCGTCCCCGCGACCGCAAGTTTTCCTAATAATATAAGTAGTTCTCCAGTTCCCATATCTCCCGCGAGTTTCCGCATGGCGAGAAAGAGCAGCAGGAAATTGACCGCTGCGGTGATGCTGGTCGTCAGCGCAAGCGACTCGTGGCCGCGATGAAGGACAAACACAAACAGATAGTTAAAACCGAGATTCAGCCCGAGCGCGATGAAACTAACAAGCATCGGATACCAGCGTTTGTCGATGGCATAGAACGCCGGTTGCAGCACTTTAAGCCAGGCATAGAAAACCAGCCCATAACCATAGGCCCGCAGCGCTGCCGCCGTTTGCAGGCGGTCGTATGCACCGAATTTGTGCCGCTCGAAAAGAGCGCTCACGATCGGCTCCGCTAGCAGCGCGAGACCGATCGCAGAAGGGATGACGAGGAAGGCCACCAGCCGCAGACCCCGCGCCAGAGTCGGGCGGAATTCCTCGGAAATCCCGCCCACCGCTGCCCGCGACAGCGCCGGCAAGGTCACCGTGGCAACCGCTACCCCGAAGACGCCGATGGGAAGCTGCATCAACCGGAAGGCATAACTCAGCCAGCTCACCGCGCCCTCGCCGACGCCGTAGGCAAACATCGAATTCACCACCACATTGATCTGCACCACCGACGAGGAAATCACCGCCGGGCCCATCAGCCTGAGGATCTGCCGCACGCCGGGATCACGCCATTGGAAATCTGCTAGAAAACGGTAGCCCACACTTCTTAGCGCGGGAAATTGGCAGGCCAGTTGCGCCAGGCCGCCGATCACCACGCCAATCGAAAACCCGATCAAGCTGCGCGGTCCCCACGCCGGGTCCATCCAGTAGCCGACCGCCGCTCCGCCGATCATCGAGCCGATATTGAAAAAACACGACGACAGAGCCGGCATTCCGAACACGTTTTTCGCATTCAACATCCCCATCACCAGCGCCGCCAGTGAGACTAACAAAATGAACGGATACATCACCCGCACCATCGTCACCATCAGCGCGATTTCCTGCGGATCATAAGACCTTGCCGCCGTTCCACTGTGGGAAAATGAAGTCAAGAGTGCCACGATCCACGGCGCCGCCAGCACCCCGACGAGCGTCACCAGACTCATGAACACCGCCGCCAGCGTCATCATTTTATTTGCCAACGCCCATGCGGACTCCTCGCCTTCGGACTTCAGTTTTTTGGAAAACGTCGTCACAAATGCCTGCGACAACGCACCCTCGGCAAACATGTCGCGCAGCAGGTTGGGGATGCGGAAGGCGAGATTGAAGCAGTCCATCCATTTGCTGCCGCCGAACAGCGCGGCGAACATCATGTCGCGGACCAGCCCGAGGACCCGGCTGGCCATCACCGCAGCACTGACTTTCCAAGTAGCTTTGGCGGACATCAGGGAATCAGGGGTTCGAAACGCAGTGACATGCCCGCGTTCCTAGCCGGAACCGGGGCCGCTGGCTATCGTGACTTCATAAAATCTCCGCTTGATTTGGCTTTGCCTCGGGGGGGAGTTGACGGAAACTCCGCCACCGCCATGAGCAATCCCTTCCGCGAAGATCTTGTTTCCCGCTCGCCTGCCGAACCTTGTTCCATCGTGATCTTCGGTGCCACCGGGGATCTAACGCACCGCAAGCTGGTTCCGGCATTATATAACTTGGCCGTGGATGGAGAACTCCCGACCGGGGTGAAAATCATCGGTTTCGCCCGCCGTGAAAAGTCGGACGCGGAGTTTCGTGAGGGACTGGAACTCCTGAACCGCACGGTTTCCCGCTCGGGACATGATGACAAGATCTGGGGAAATTTCATCCAATCCGTCACCTATCACACCTCCGAGTTCGACGATCCTACGGGCTACAAAAGCCTTGCGGAAAAGCTCGCCGCCCTCGACGCCGAGCGTGGCGGGAAAGGCAACCGCCTGTTCTACATCGCTTCCGCCCCGGAGTTCTTCGATGTGATTCTGATGCAACTGAAAAATGCCGGACTCAACGAGGCGAAGCCCGGCTGCTGGTCACGCGTCATCGTCGAAAAACCGTTCGGCACGGACCTTGCCACCGCGAAGCACCTGAATCAGGTGGTCAACGAGACGTTCCACGAAAAGGACACCTATCGGATCGACCATTATCTCGGCAAGGAAACCGCGCAGAACCTGATGGTGTTGCGTTTCGCAAACGCCATTTTCGAACCGCTCTGGAACAGCAAATACATCAGCCACCTCCAGATCACCTGCGCCGAAAACCTTGGCATGGAAGGTGGCCGTGGCGGCTATTACGACGGGGCCGGTGCGCTGCGGGACATGGTGCAGAACCATTTGCTCCAGCTCCTCAGCCTTGTTGCGATGGAGCCTCCCACCGATCTAACTGCCGATGGCGTGCGTGATGAAAAGGTGAAGGTGATCCGCTCGTTGCGCCAGTGGGACACCCCTGAAAAAGTCGCAGCCAATGTCGTCCGCGGCCAATACACGGCAGGCTACATCGACGGAAATCCGGTCCCCGGCTACCGCGAGGAGGACCGCGTTTCTCCCGAATCGGACACGGAAGCCTATGTCGCCGTTCGCTTATTGATCGACACCTGGCGTTGGAGCGGCGTGCCGTTTTACATCCGAATGGGCAAGCGCCTGCCGAAGAAGTCCACCGAAATTTCCGTGCATTTCAAGGATGCGCCTTGCGTGCTTTTCAACGCGCTAACAGGTGGCGTCCCCGGTGGCAACGTACTCGTCATCCGCATCCAACCGGACGAGGGACTTTCACTCCGCATGGTCTCGAAAATCCCCGGCACCAGCCTGCGCCTGGAGCCAGTGAAAATGGATTTCCACTACGCCACGAGTTTCGGCAAGGGCAGCCCGGAAGCCTACGAGCGGCTGCTGCTCGATGCCATCGCCGGCGATGCCACGCTCTTCGCCCGCCGCGACGAGGTGGAGGAGGCGTGGAAATTCATCGACCACATCGAGCACGCATGGCACCAGTCCGACAACCGACCGCCGATGGCCGAGTTCGTCGCCGGTTCATGGGGACCACGCGAGGCGGACCACCTCCTGCAACAGGATGGCAACCAGTGGCGGAGGCTGTGAATTGGCATCTGTAACACATTCCCTTGCCATGATCCCACCCACCACCATCCCTGAAGTCTGCCCTGAGCTCGGTATTGAAGTCCCGGTTTCAAAAATCGACTCGGAACTGCGGAAACTCTGGGAACAGGACGAGGCGCGAACGAACGCCTCGTTGATGAACCTCGTCGTCTTCTCGGAGCAACCCGGCGCATTGCTTGAAAACTCGGAGCTCATCCGCGAACTCACCCGCGAGCATTCCTGCCGGGCGATTCTGGTGGAAATCGACAGCGCCGCCGAGCCAAGCCTCCGCGCCTGGATCACCGCCCATTGCCACCTCGCGGAGGGCCGGAAATCGGTGTGCTGCGAGCAAATCTCGTTCTACCTAACCGGCCGCGTCACCGGCCGTTTCCGCAACACCGTTTTCGCTCACCTGAACTCGGATTTGCCACTGGTTTTCTGGTGGCAGGGCGAACTATCCGACATCCTAACAGAGCGCCTCGTCAGCGTGATGGACCGTCTCGTCATCGATAGCTCATCATGGGCGGATCCGGCGGCGGCGTTCACGCGGATCGAGAATTGTTCGCAGGAAAATAGCGACCTCATCATCCAAGATCACGCATGGACACGCTCGCTGCAATTTCGCATCGGCATTGCCAGCCTCTTCGATGACCCGGCGGCGCAAATGGCGCTGCCAAGCATCCACAGCGTGGAAATCACCTATCACCCGGACCATCGGAACACCGCACTGCAAACGCTCGCCTGGCTGGCGATCCAGGCGGGCTGGAAGGACCTCGTGTCTGCGGCGGAATTCGCCTTCGTCTCCAATTCGGGTGTCGCCATCACGGTCACCCTAACCGCCGATCCCGAATCCGCGCCACTCTCCTTGCTGATCCTCCGTGGCGAGGGCACCGACGTCCGGGTGACCTATCAAAAAGGCGCATCCCATATCCAACGACAGATCGAGTCCGGCGCCTACAAAGCCTCCTCGCTGTCCCCCGCCGATCCGACGATGCCCGCCGAACTCGTCGCGCTGCAGCTCGCACGCGGGGGAAAAAACTCGCTCTATCAGAAAATTCTCCCGCGCTTCCGGGCGATGCTGAAGTCCTAGAAAAATGCCCACGCCGCTGCTTTACGAATCCCACTGCCATACGACGCTGTGCAAACACGCGTTCGGCACCACAGACGAATATGCCGAAGTCGCCCTAGGGCGGAATTTCAAGGGTATCACCTTCACCTGCCACTGCCCGCTTCCTAACGGCTTCTCCGCCAACGTGCGGATGACCCTTGAGCAGTACGACGAATACATCGCCATGGTCGCCGCCACGCGTGAGAAATTCGCTGGCCGCCTTGATGTCAGGCTCGGCCTGGAAAGCGATTTCTATCCCGGCGTGGAACCGTGGTTAAAAGAGCTCCACGCCCGCACGCCGCTGAGCCATGTGCTCGGATCGATTCACTATCAGGTCGGCGACTATCGGAGATTGTTCTACACTGGAGAAATTTTCAGCTATCAGAACCTCTACTACGAGCACCTCGCGCAATCCGCAGAGAGCGGGCTATTCGACACCCTCGCCCACCCGGATCTCATCAAAAACGAATCCCCGGCGGATTGGAATTTTGAACAATTGCGCCCGGTCATCGCGCGCTCGCTGGACCGCATCGCCGCCACCGGTGTGGCCATGGAACTCAACACCAGCGGGATGCTCAAGGTCCTGCCGGAAATGAATCCATCGCCTTCCCAACTCGCCATGATGTGCGAGCGCGGCATCCCGGTGGTCATCGGCGCGGACGCGCATGTGCCGCATCGCGTGGGCGATGGCTATATCACCGCGCTTAATTTGCTAGAACAAGCCGGTTACAAGGAAGTGAGTTTTTTCATCGACCGCAAACGCCTGGATGTAGCGATCACTGCCGCGCGTGGATCGCTAACAAAGTAGTCGATCGCCGCACTACGGCACTACCTTCCAAATCATAAAGTTCATCATGGCGCCGAAGATGAGCATGCCAACAGACAAGGATAATGAGGTCCAGATATGCATCCTCGGATTCTTCAAATAGGCCTCCGCCGCATCATCCGCGTTGTAGAAAACCTTCACCTGCTTTCCCACGGCATAATATCGCAATCGTTTCTCCACCTCGGATCGCACCGAGGTTTTGCTAGAGGCGATTGAGATCCGGTCGCCCTTCAGGGTCTGGTCAGAGACGCTATATTCGTATTCAACCACGGGCCAAAACATCCTCAGTGGATGGTCTCCTCCCAGCTCGTCGTCGGCTTCCCCAATGGTCGCCAGAACGATCACGCCGTTGCATCCGCAAATCCGCTTTCTGAACAGCTCATAAGCCTGCCGGATGCCCGCCACCACATTGACCACCGAGATCAGGGTGATGAAAAGGTAGCAGGCGATTTTCATAAAATTTCGCACAGCCTCTCAAACCATCGGCCGCACCGGCACGCCGCGACTGGCGAAGTGGCTTTTCGCCTCCGCCACCGTGTGCATTCCGAAGTGGAAAATGCTGGCTGCTAGAACGGCGTCCGCTTTTCCGGTGTTCAACACATCCACCATGTGATCGAGATTTCCCGCGCCGCCGCTGGCGATCACCGGAATGCCGACGGCGGAGGAAACCGCGGCGGTCAGCTCAATGTCATAGCCAGCCTGCGTGCCATCGGCATCCATGCTGGTTAGTAAAATCTCCCCGGCCCCGCGCCGCCACACTTCCTTCGCCCACTCCACCGCGTCCAGCCCGACCGGCGTGCGGCCACCGTGGGTGTAAACCCCCCATTTCCCCGGCCCCTCGCGTTTTGCATCGATGGCGACAACGATGCACTGACTGCCGAAAATTTTCGCTCCTTCATCCACCAGAGTGGGGTTGTTCACGGCGGAAGTGTTGATTCCGCATTTGTCCGCGCCAGCCAACAACATTTCGCGCATGTTCTCTACGGTGCGGATGCCTCCGCCGACTGTTAGGGGGATGAAGCATTTTTCCGCCGTGCGGCGAACGACGTCCACCATCGTGTTCCGCTTGTCCGAGGAGGCGGTGATGTCGAGGAAGACGAGTTCGTCCGCCTGTTGGAGATTGTAGGCGATCGCGCATTCCACTGGATCTCCCGCATCGATCAGATCCACAAAATTGACGCCTTTGACCACGCGGCCGTTGGTCACGTCCAGACAGGGAATGATTCTTTTTGCAAGCACGCTGAGAGCAAAGCGCGGGACAGCCAACTCGCCAAGCAAAACGGAAGACAGCCCATGCGATAGAAAATTCCGTGTTTTTTCCACCGGGAAATCAGTTGCAGCCAAAGCGGCAAACCTTAGAGTCTCGGCATGATTCAGGAAATTTCTGCCCTCGCCCAAATCGGCTACGCTCCCGGTGGCTTCTCGCTGACCTACCTCCTCATCATCGGCGTGTCCTTGCTTGTTAGTTTTCTTATCAGCAACATGCTCAAGCGCCGATTTTCCGAGTATTCGCAAATCCCGATCCGCATGACGGGTGGCCAAGTCGCCGAAGCCATGCTCCGCCAAAACGGCATCAACGATGTGCAAGTCATCAGTGTTTCCGGTCAGCTCACCGACCATTATGACCCCTTGAAAAAAACCGTGAACCTCAGTGAGTCGGTCTATGCGGTGAATTCCGTGGCCGCCGCCGCCGTCGCCGCGCATGAATGCGGCCACGCCGTCCAGCACCAGCAAGCCTACGTCTGGCTCGGCCTGCGCAGCGCTCTCGTCCCCGCCGTGGAGCTTTCCAGCAAGTTGCTCAACTGGGTGATGATCCTTGGTTTTCTCTGCCTGCATTTCATGCGCAGCCCGACCCTGCTGTGGATCTGGGTTGCCTTGTTCGCGGTGACCACCCTG
>CANBTO010000230.1 GCA_947372405.1 Verrucomicrobiaceae bacterium | reverse complement strand
GTACCAGCCAACGGAGCCATCGGCAAAGGTGACTTGGAGCGCGCCGTAGTTGATTTTTCCCTCGGGGAGTTCGTCGCTCAGACGGGCACCGATGCCGGAGACGCGGATGGGTTTCGAGCGGGTCATCTGGCACATCACATCGACGTAGTGGACGCCGCAATCGACGATGGGGGAAATGGACGACATCAGGTTTTTGTGAGTCAGCCAGTTCGCACCGGAGGATTGCTGGTTGAGGTTCATGCGCATGACCAGCGGCTTGCCGAGGGAGTGGGACATCTCGATGAAGCGGATCCAGCTCGGGTGGTGGCGGAGGATGTAGCCGATGACGAGCTTGCGGTCGGCACGGAGGGCGGCAGCGACGATCCGCGCGGCCTCGGCGACGGTCTCGGCGAGCGGCTTTTCAATGAACACATGGCAGCCCGCGTCGAAGGCGGCGACGGCATACTCGGCGTGGGTGTCCGGGTAGGTGGAAATGGAAACGGCGTCCGGCTTTGTTTCGCGCAGCGCTTGATAGAAGTCGGCGAATTCCGGGTAGCCGCCGCCGAGTTCGGCGTTGAGGGCGGCGCGGGAACCCGGTGAGCGGGTGACGATGCCGCAAATTTCAAAACTGGAAAGGCGATGGTAAGCAAGCGCGTGGGAGCGGCCCATGTGGCCGGCACCAACGCAAAGGACGCGGATGGATTTCATGAAAATGGAGTAGGGACTTTGGGAACGTGGGCGGAACGCGGACAAGCCGCAGGATGTTTCAATTGTTCATGCCGATGGCATGACCGCGATACAAAAATGCCCCGGCCCCAGTATGGGAAAGGCCCGCACGACGGCGGCACCGCATCCGCGCCGTTGCATCTCGTTGACGTCCTGACACGATTCCCCTCGAACCGCTATCCGCTCCCACGATGACACGCCTCTTTCTACTCCTCACCCTGCTCATCCAGACATCGCAGGCCGCCGTGAAGCCGAACGTCGTTTTCATCCTCGCCGACGACCTCGGGTGGGCGGACACCACGCTCTACGGCCACACCAAACTCTACCGGACGCCGAACCTCGAACGACTCGCAAAACGCGGCATGACTTTCAATCGCGCCTACGCCGCCAGTCCGCTGTGTTCGCCCACTCGCTCCAGCATTCTCACTGGCCTCCACCCGGCCCGCACCGGCATCACCGAGCCGAATTGCCACGAACCGCAGGTGGTGCTGACCGCGACTCCGGGAACAAGCGGACCTGCGGGAAAAAAATCTGTCGCGCCCAATCCGCCGACGCGTCTGAACACGACCTGGCCGACGATGTCGAAGGCCTTCAAGGCAGCAGGCTATGCCACCGGGCATTTCGGGAAATGGCATCTCGGACCGGAACCCTACTCGCCATTGCAGCAGGGCTTCGATGTGGATGTGCCCCACTACGCCGGTCCCGGCCCGGCAGGCAGCTACGTGGCACCTTGGAAATTTCCCGACTTCGATCCGCAAACGCCGAACGAGCACATCGAAGACCGCATGGCGAAAGAGGCCGTCGCGTTTCTGGAAAAGCACAAGGACGAGCCGTTTTTCCTGAACTATTGGATGTTCAGTGTCCACGCGCCCTTCGATGCAAAAAAGGCGCTGATAGAAAAATACCGTGGCAAGGTAGATCCCGCCGATCCCCAACACAGCCCGACCTATGCCGCGATGGTCGAGAGCATGGACGATGCCGTCGGCACGCTGATTGACACGCTGGACCGGCTTAATCTAACCGACCACACGATCCTCGTTTTTTTCTCCGACAACGGCGGCAATATGTATGACACGGTGGATGGCACCACGCCGACCAGCAACGCACCGCTGCGGGGTGGCAAGGCGACGGTCTTCGAGGGTGGCGTCCGCGAGCCCTGCGTCGTTAGTTGGCCGGGGAACGTGAAACCGGACACGCGCAGTGACACGGTGATCCAGAGCATCGATTTTTATCCGACTCTGCTAGAAGCAACCGGCCTAACAGTCATGCCTGGCCAGAAGTTCGACGGCATCAGCATCCTCCCCGCGCTCAAGGGTGAAACGCTCACCCGCAAGGCCATTTTCACCTACTTCCCGCACGATCCCGGGGTGCCGGATTGGTTGCCGCCATCGGTCACGGTCACCCAAGGCGACTGGAAACTCATCCGCATCTTCTTCGGTGGCGAGAATGGCCAACACCGCTGGAAGCTCTATAACTTGCATGAAGACGAGAGCGAGAAGCACGACCTCGCCGCCAGCGATCCTGAGAGAGTGAAGACGATGGACGCGCTGATCGAAAAGTTTCTAACCGACACCCAAGCCGTCCAACCGATTCGAAACCCGGCCTTTGATCCCGCCCAATATCATCCCGAGCTAGAAGGCGTGCAAAACAACCGCGACAAGGAAAAGCCGAAGCGTGCGCCCGCAAAAAAGACGGCGGCAGCGGAACAGGACAAGGCCGACCCGGCCCTCCAAGGCTGGAAGGCCCGTCAGTGCAGCGCCAGCGTCACCGATGGCGTCGTCACGATCACCGGTCAGGGCAACGCACCATTTCTCGGAGTCAGCGCCGCCGGGACGGATGGGCCTGCTGTGATGAAATTCCGCACGCGCTGTGCCGGCGGCGGCGAGGGTAAAGTTGAGTGGATTCTAGCAGGCAAGAATTCTCCACCTGCGAAATCCGTTCCCTTCACGCTCAAACCCGGCGAGTGGCAGGAAATCCGCGTCAACATTCCCGCAGAAGGAGCTATCAGCATCGTTAGACTCTACCTGCCCGCGCAGCAGCAGAAGGTCGAACTTGATTGGGTCGAGTTGACTGGAAAAACCAAGCCAAAGCGCTGGAACTTCTGATACACCATATCCCATGCGACTTTGGCTCATTCTTGTTTGGTGTATCATGTGCACGATCGTAATTTCATGGTCCGCACCATTGCCGCCAGTCGATGGGCCGTTCTTTGGAGAAGTGATCCATGAGTTCAAAACGATGACCTTGACCCGGTATCAACACAAAACCGAGGTGGATCGCGCGGTTGGCAGTTATCAGTATGATTGTGTCGGCTTCGTTTCCTATGCCCTCCGACAGTCCGCACCGCAGGCCTGGGCTTCCGTTGTATCGGTGTGCGGCCTTCCGAGGGGTCGGATCCCCAGCCCGCCGCGGTATCAGACATTCTTTGCTGGTCTAGCCAGCACGCCACAACCTGGATGGCAGGCAATCGCGAAGGTTTCCGAGTTGCGCCCTGGGGACATCGTTGCGTGGGACCAGAAGACAAAGACTTCGCTGGGTCATGCTGTAGTCATTCTTGGTATCCCTTCTCCCGGGACAGACGGGGCATGGAACGTCGAAGTCTATGATTCAACAGCGGCTCCACACCTGGATGATTCACGTGCGGGAGATACACGTGCCCAACCCATGGACCCCGGTGGTCGACATAGTGGTCTGGGCCACGGAATCATGGTGCTGATCGCCGACCCCGTGAGCGGTGTGCTGATTGGCCATCGCTGGAATCCTAAAGCCAAGACAATCATCGGGCCGATCGCCGCAGGGCGGCCAACCTCGTAGTGATTTCGCCTGGCACGGGCACTACCCGAATCGCTCTCCCAAAATGAACTCGATTAAAGAAGGTCCTTTGCTAACCATGCGCCGCCGCATCCGGTGCTGCGTGGCATGTTAGCTTGCCACGGTGTAGTCCATCGAGTTGCATCAGTTATCAGGGAAAAGAAATCTGAGACGTCGTTATCTTCGTTAGATTGACGCGGGTGCAGTCCCAGGCTAAATGTCGCTGATGATACTCCGGGTTTCGCATTTTCTCGCGCTGGTTCTCGCTTGCGCCGGCATGGCTCATGGCCAGCTCTCGACCTCGCTGCGCTTGTCGAAAACCCAATACGTCGCGGGAGAAGCCGTTGTGGCGGTGGTGACTGTCACCAACCACGCCGGGCAGGATCTGACTTTTTACAGCGACGGGCGCGTGCAGTGGCTCGATTTCAACGTCACCGACAGCCATAACGAGTCGGTCACGCTGCGCGGTCATGCGATGTTTGGAAAAATGACCATTCGCGCCGGGGAGACCATGGCACGTGAAGTCAATCTCGCGCAAATTTACCAACTCAGCGAGCCTGGAAATTTCTCCGTCAGCGCCGTCGTCCGCATGCCGGGAAATACTGGCGAGGGTTCAACCACGAACCGAGTGCGGTTCAACCAAAGCCCCGGCGTTTCCTACTGGACGCAAAAAGTCGGTATCCCAGGCAAACCTGGACAAACCCGGGAATTTCGTCTCCTCAATTTCAGCGGCGATGAAAAAGCCCAAATTTACGCCCAGATCATCGATGGCCAGACCGGGGCGAACGTCCGGACTTTCCTGCTAGGCGATATCCTGATGTTGCGCAAACCGCTTACCGCCGTGGATCGCGCGCAACGCATGCATGTCTTGTTTTTGGCAACTCCAACCATGTGGGTCCACTGCCAGATCGACACGGACGGCAAACTTGTAGACCGCCAAATCCACCAGCGCGGGAGCCAAGGCGATCCGCAATTGCTGACATTCCCGGATGGCAGCGTGCGAGTTGGCAACAGCATTCCCTATGATCAAAAGGCTGCGGCTGAGGCGAAGGCGAAGATTCGCAAGGCCTCAGATCGTCCGCCGATCACCTATTGAGTGGCCTTTTAATTGCCTAAATTCAGAATTTGCATAAAACGGCTTTACAAATTTTTAAAAAATTAATATTTCTTAATTGTTTTACGGACTTAACTTTTATTTTTATGAAATCATTCATCCAATTTCTCGCTCTTGCCGCGCTTTGCAGTGTCGGCAGCTCAGTGGACGCTGCGAATTTCCGCACGGTCGTGATCGACGCCGGTCACGGTGGCCAGGACAACGGCGGTCAATGGGGCCGGGTTTACGAAAAGCACCTCGCTCTAGACACGGCCTACCGCTTGGAAAGCCGACTGAAGAGCATGGGCTACCAGACTGTGATGACGCGCCGCAGTGACTATTTCATCACGCTACCGCAGCGCGTCAGCACCGGCAACCGCTACAGCAACGCCATTTTCGTGAGCATCCACTACAACTACACTTGGAAGCCGGATGTCAGTGGCTTGGAAACATTTTATTATGGCACGGAGGGGCAACGCTTGGCGCAATACGTCCAAAGTAGCCTGATCCGGCGCACCCAGACGGTGGATCGCAAGGCAAAATATGCCCGTTTCTATGTAATCCGGAACTCGACCTTGCCAGCGATCCTCGTCGAGGGTGGCTTCGTCAGCAATGACACGGAGCGGAGTCGCATGAAATCCGCGTGGTTCCGGGATACCATTGCCCAGGGGATCGTGGACGGCATCCAACGCTATCGCAGTGATTACTAACCACCCGTGCAAGTTGGCCGAGACCGCGTAAATTCCGTAATGGCTTCGGTCACTCTTGCTGAAACACTCGCCATCGAGGCTGCCGCTGTGGCCAACGGTTGGTCGGAAGGACAACTCATTGACCTCGCAGGCGGGAAACTCGGCGAGGCGCTTGCCCGTTATTTTCCGCAACCCGGCACGGTGATCGGCTACCTCGGGAAAGGCCATAATGCGGGCGATACTTTGGTGGCGCTGCGCGTCCTTCGTGATCGGTTTGGCTGGCAAGTGGCGGTCCGCAAGGCTTACCCAGTGAGTGAATTCGCGCCGCTGGCTTTGGAAAAATGGGACGTGCTCGGCATCAGAATGCCCATGGATCGGCCACCAAGACGGCAGGATTTTCCCGGACCTCTCATTTTATTGGATGGACTCGTCGGCACGGGGGCGGGTGGGCCATTGCGATCACCACTTGTCGGACTCGCGGCGGAAATGGCGCGGCTGCGTGATCTTGCCGGGGCGCGCGTGGCGGCGGTGGATCTCCCCTCAGGCATTGCGGCGGATACCGGCGAAATTTTACCCGGCACGGTCATCGCGGACATCACCTTCATGCTCGGCAATGCCAAGCGCGGGCTGCTGATCGCCCATGCCGCCGCCGCGACCGGGGCTCTGGCCTTGGTCGCGCTTGATCCACTGACTGCCTCTGGGCGTTCCGAGATGGAACTCATTTCACCGCAAAATCTCGATTGTGGAAAACGACCCCGGCCCTTCGATTTTCACAAAGGCCAGGCCGGTCGAGTGGCCATCTTAGCCGGATCGGAGGCCTACACCGGGGCCGCCGTCCTCGCCGCATCCGGGGCGCTGCGCGGCGGTGCCGGACTGGTCACGCTTTTTGTTCCGCACGAGGCATGGGCCACGATTTCCGCGAAATGCCCGCCGGAAATCATCGTGCGGGGAATCGCCGATCCTAGGGAATTGGCAGAAACGCATTTCGATGCCTTGGTCGTCGGCTGCGGCATGGGGGAAATGGCGGGAGGAATGGCCGAGGGATTGCTGGATTTAATTTCGACCGCTGCCCAGCCGACCGTGATCGACGCGGATGCCCTGAACCTCATCGCCAGCTCGGGCAAAATCTCCATTCTCAGGGCAAATCACTTGCTCACGCCCCATCCCGGTGAATTCGCGCGACTCGCCCCGGATCTCCATGATTTGTCACGGGAGGATGCGGCGCGGCGGTTGGCCGACCGCGTTCCGGCCACTCTCCTCGTAAAAGGCAGTCGCACCCTCGTCACCTGCAAGGGGCTGCCACTCTGGTGCAATTCCACCGGCACCCCCGCCATGGCCAGCGCTGGGCAGGGCGACTTGCTGGCGGGTGTGATCGGAGCCCGCCTTGCCAGCGGGGAGTCACTGATGGACGCCGCCGCGCTTGGGGCTTGGACTTGCGGGCGGGCTGCGGAAATCGCCTTGAATGAGCGCCATCTTTCCGAAGAGTCGCTCGTTGCCAGCGATGTTCTGCATTTTCTCGGGGCCGCGTTTCAGGATTGGAAAGCATCGGCGCGGTGACTTTTGACACAAGTCCAGACGCCATTATTTCTAGCGGGAAACTCCCGCGACGCGGGTGTGGAGCGAGGAGTGAACGCCCATGGAGCGTGGACAACTTGTCCACTGAGTGCCCGGGACATCCTGTCCCGCGTGCTTTCGGCGGACAGAATGTCCGTAGCACCTCGCGTTCAGAATGAACGCGCTCCCAATCTTGGCGCGCGTCAGAATATCCCACACAACAAAAAACCAATGGCTCCACGCGGAAACCATTGGTTGGTTGAGTTTGAAAGGGGATTGTGAATCAGTTCACCGCCACTGCGGAGGAACCCGTTTCACCCGTGCGGATGCGGATTGCCTCTTCAATGGTCGAGATGAAAACCTTGCCGTCACCAATCTTGCCGGTGTTCGCGCTTTTCACGATCGCCGCAGCCACGCCGTCGGCTTGGGCATCGTCCACGACGACTTCGATTTTCACTTTGGGGAGGAAGTCCACGGTATATTCCGATCCACGATAGATTTCCGTGTGGCCTTTTTGACGACCGAAGCCCTTGACTTCGGTGACTGTCATACCTTGCACACCCACCTCTGCGAGGGCTTCTTTGACTTCTTCCAGCTTGAATGGTTTGATGATCGCTTCAATTTTTTTCATAGTTCGGCGGATTGGTGATTAGAGAAAAGCATGGCGTGTGCCAACTCGCACACACGATGAATTATTTTCCGCCACAAATCTATGCATTCTGATTGCCGCTGACGAGAGGAAATCTGAATAAAGCACTAAATTAATTGCCCGGCGGATCTGGACATGATTCCAAGCGACCTCACTACCGGTCGGCAAACCCTC
>CANBTO010000229.1 GCA_947372405.1 Verrucomicrobiaceae bacterium | reverse complement strand
CACTCGTCCATCCCCTCTTCCTCTCCGAGAGGCGCGGAGATGGACGAAACTGAACCTGCCGGGGACGTGAACGGGGCCCGGAGATGCTCCGCGGCCCCGATATAGCTACGCTAAAGACGGCCTGACAAAATGAGTTGTTGCGATTCGGGAACTGGCACCAGAGATGCGCAGTAGTCATGGTTGCTCTTTGTCTTCTTTGATTTGAATATCTGGATTGAATTCTGTGGATCGATTTCCCGATGGGTTGTAGTAGCTGTACACAATGTGCCACGGCCTTTTCGCTTCCGGACTGATTTCGGTATCGATTCGCGCATAGGTTCCATCGGTAAACCTGATGAAAAAAAACTTGTTGAAGTGAATAGTCCAATCCTCATCGCTCATCGAACTATCGAATGAATACCTTAAACTTGGCCTGTAGCCTTCTTTGGGGGCGATGTAGGCTTCGGAGTCTTCCGTCTCCGGCTGTGTTGTCTCTATCAAGCCCCCGTTTTCGACAATAAATTCCACACCCCAATCGTAAACAGGGCCGTAGTTCGGATGGTTTCGCTTCACCGTAGGATCAAACCAATATTTGACTTGGAGTTTTTGTTCCGGCTTCAATCCTATTGCAAGAATCTGCTGTTCTTTCAGAACACCGCAATAATCTGTTTTAAGCATTGGCTCGGAGTTGGCCATTTTTTTCAAAACCAGAACGGCGGGATTTCCGGCGGACGTCCTTGTTGGCGGGTGCACGTTTTCTCTCCACTGCGGGGGCAGCGAGGCGAGCAGTGATGCGGGCGGCTCCCCGAAATCATAATACGCAATTCCCTTTTCCGATGTGTAGTATCCGGATGCTCCCGCCACAACCGATAAAGACGGGCAGTTAGGCTCTTTGATATGAAACGTGCCGTCCTGCGCCGTTCGGGTTACAAATCGTCTCAAATCCTTCTCCCCGTCTATCTCCAGAGTCGGCTGGCCGACAATCTCAGCGTCCGGCACGGGCTGTCCGTATTGGTCCAACACCAAGCCGTATAGATCCGCTTCCGTGGACTTCATCAATTTCAAATCCGCCGCGCTCATATTCCACAACCCGGTGTTGTTTTCACTGGTGTCTTTTTCATCGCCGGAATTCCTGTGTTTGGTCTTGATCCCGGCCACATCCTTGCCCGGTTTGGCCTCATCAGTATAAGATTTATGATTCAGTGATAGTTTCGCAATTAAACCAGCCAACGCCAAAACAACGACCAAACTAATGATATGGGGTTTTTTCATGGTTTTACAGTCTCCGGGGTTCAGTCCGCTCATCGCAACAACACTTCAGGCCAGCCGATTTGAATGTAGGAATCTGTCTTTTCACTCTGCTGGAGGTCTTTTTACTTTTGTGACCACCCCGCTTTTCAAATCAATCTCAAAGATCCAGGCAAGTTTCCCATTATCAAAAGTGTAAGTCAGAGAATCTATTTTTTCTTCACCGGTCCCAAAGCGTCTTTTGAGATCATGGGCGGTGTGACCTACCGGATTCCATTTTCTGAGATAAGAATCCATTGCCTGACTTGCCTTGAGTTCCCCATGCTCGGTATCGCTTTTGATGATCTCGTCAAAATCCAAACGCTCCACAGGCAGATCAAGCGCCGGAAGATCCATGGCGGAGCCGTCCAGTTCCAGTTTGATGACGGTTACCAGCGGATCACGCTTCTCGGGCAAATGCAGGATGAGTTTGCCATCGGCGGCTTCGGTTTTGATTTCGCCGCCGCCGAGGATGAATGCGGATTTGACGGCTCGTGGCAGCGCCGGCAGTTCGATCCGATCAAGGTCAGGCATCAGGACGTGGACATATACCGTGCTGCCCTTGCGGGTGCTGACGATCTGCTCCGACGGTTTCCACGGGCCGCCGCGGGTGCCGTAGATGCTCTCGCCGTTTTTCGAAAGCCACTCACCGATCTGGATCAGGCGCTCGACTTGTGCGGGTTCGATTTCGCCATCGGGTTTCGGGCCGACATTCAAGAGCAGGTTGCCATCGCGGCCCGCAGCTCCGACGAGCAGTTGGATGCAGGTGGCGAGCGGTTTCACTTTCACGTCCGGCTGCCAGCCCCAGGCACCGGCAAGCGTGGTGCATAATTCCCATGGTGCCTGGTCGTCGTAATCACCGAGCGCCTTGTCGCCTTCGCGTGAATGGAAATCCTCGGGTGCGTTGATGCGGTTGTTGATGACGAGTTGCGGCTGTAGCTGGCGGATCTCGGCGTAAACTTCATCGTCCTTCCAATCAAAGCGCCCCGTGTATGGCTCGCTCTTGGGGCGTTTTTGCCAGAGAGAGCCGTTGAACTGTCCGCCGAAACTCAGCCAATTTTTGCCGCCGCCATCGAACCAGATGAGATCGAGTGGTCCGTAGTTTGAGAGCAGCTCGTGCATCTGGCGGTGGTATTGCGCACGCATCTCTTCGGCGCTTTTCAACTGGACGTCCGGCAGGATGTAGCCGGGAAACCGCCAGTCCATCGGCGAGTAATACAGCCCCACCAGCAAGCCCGAGTCGCGCACGGCCTTGACATAATCCGCCACGAAGTCGCGGTGCGCCGCGCCCTTCACGCTGGTGAAATCACTGCCCGGATCGTTGAACAACGCGAAGCCGTCGTGATGCCGCGAGGTCAGCACGGTGTATTTCATGCCTGCGGCTTTGGCGGTCCGCGCCCATGCGTTCGCGTCGAATTTGTCCGGCTTGAACTGATCCGCGAGCTTCGCGTATTCCTCGACCGGGATCTGCTCTTTCCATTGCACCCATTCGCCGCGCCCAAGGACCGAGTAAACACCCCAATGCATGAACAGCCCGAACCGTGCATCGGCCCATTTCCGCAACCGTTCCGGATACGGGCGCGGCGTGAGAGCTGAGGGAGCCTCGGGTTTTTCCTGAGCCTGCAATGGCAATCCGCCAAAGAGCGTGGCGGACAAAAACATGCGGACGAACCATTGGGTGAGTTTCATGGATTTCGGGGTTGACGATGGAGCGGACGAATCACCGGGCAAGCGGAAATTCTCTGGTACCAGTCCGCTCATCGGAACAAGAAATTCCATCAGGGAAATGATTCTGTCACTCAATGATTCTGTCGATTCCATCGTGACCGGGGCATGGAGACAGAATCATTGAGTGACAGAATCATTTTTTGATCGGATGTCGAAAAGCGCTCTCCGTAAAATACAGACTAACGGCTCTTCGCGTCGGCCTCGATCCAGTTCCAGAGGTGGTCCAGGCCGTCGCGGACCGAGGTTTTCGTTGCCACGAGATCTCCGCCCGGTGCCGCCTTGCCGAAGAGGTAGAACTTGATCTTCGGCTCGGTGCCGGACGGGCGCACGGCGAAGGAACGGCCGTCCTCGAGATCGACGAAAAGCATCTTCTCCTTCGGGACGAGGTCACCCTCCTGATCGAAAAGATCCTGCTTGGCGAAATCCCTGACACGCACGACGGCCGATCCATCGACGGTGGTCGGTGGCTTCTCCGCATAGGAGTTGGCGAGCGCCTGGATTTTCGCCGCTCCATCCGCGCCCTCCATCACCAGCGACTTGCCGGTTTCCAGATAGTAGCCGAATTCACCGTAGATATCATCCAGCAGTTCGGTCAGGGTCTTGCCGACGGATTTCGCGTAGGCGGCCACTTCCGCGAACATCAGCGTGGCTCCGTTCGCATCCTTGTCGCGCACGGCGTCGGAACCAAGATAACCATAACTTTCCTCTCCGCCGAAAACGAAGAAACGCGAGTATTCCAGACGAAGCAGGCGTGTCTGCTCCTCACTGAGCGAGCGGTAGTCGCCCTTCTTGTCGGCCGGGATGGCCTCCTCGTATTTGCGGAGCTTGCCGGCGATGTATTTGAATCCGGTCAGGGTATCGACGATGCCGACGCCGAAACCATCGGCGATCGCGCGCTGGAGCTCGGTGGTGACGAAGGTTTTCACCAGCACGGCGCGGCTGCGGTTCGCATCGGTAAGCCAGCCGAGCTCGAAACAGGCTTTCAGGCGGTACCAGGCCATCAGCGAGCCGATCTGGTTTCCGGTTAGGAGGACCATGTTTCCGGCCGCGTCGCGGACAGCCACGCCCATGCGGTCCGCATCCGGATCGGTGCCGATGACGATTTCCGCGCCGGATGCCACCGCGAGGTCGATGGCCATTTTCAATGCGGGCGCGTTTTCCGGGTTCGGCGATTCCACAGTGGGGAATCGGCCGTCCTGCACGTCCTGCTCGGGAACGGTCAGGACATCGAAACCGAAGCCGCGAAGCATGGGCACGTTGATATGGCCGCCGGTGCCGTGGAGATTGGTGAAGACCACCTTGGTCGAGGCACCGTCCAGCAGGGAGGGACGCAGCAGCAGCGTCTTGAGCCGCGCGACATAGAGCGCATCCATGTCCGCGCCGAGGATGGTGATGGTTCCACGCTGCCCAGCCGGGAGCGCGTCGTAATGCTCGCTGGCGATCGCGTTCACCTCGTTGATGATGCCCGAAGCGTTCGGCTCGACGATCTGCGCGCCATCATTGAAGTAGGCCTTGAAGCCGTTGTCATGCGGCGGATTGTGGCTGGCTGTTAGAACGACGCCCGCATCGGCGCGGAGTTCGCGGATGGCGAAGGAAAGCTGCGGCGTGGAGCGCGGGCCTTCGAAGAGATAGGCGTCGCAGCCGAGTTCCGAGCAAACCTTGGCGCAGAACTCGGCGAAATCCCGCGAGAAGTGGCGGGTGTCGTGCGCGAACACCAGCACCGGCTTGCGGCCGTCACCGACGAAGGGTTTGCAATAGGCCACCATGCCACGTACGGCGCGGCTGACATTGTAGAAATTCATCGTCGCCGTGCCCACGCAAGGATGTTCCGGACGTCCGTTAGGTCCGCCGTTCCCCTGCTCCGCCTTGGTCACGATGCGGCCGATGGTGCGGCCGCGGAGTCCACCGGTGCCGAAGGCGAGGGTCTTGAAAAAGCGGTCGTTGAGTTCCTCCCACGCCCCGGCGGCCACCAGTTCGTCGATGGCGTCAACCGCCACCGGGCTCGTCGTCCCCGCGAGCAGGGACTCGATGTTGGATTTCGCGGATGCGAGAAGGCCGCCGCTGGCGACGGCGTTTGCCAGAGTGGATTCGAGAGCGCTCATTTCGGACGGGATCGTAGGAAAAACCCGCGCCATGGCAATGCCCGGAACACGGCAATTTCCCAAGCCCGCCCGTCACGGGACATACGCCGCCGCGATCTTCTCCGCCCAGTCCTTCGCGCGCTCGGCGAAACTGCGGTCATCGCCCGCATAGAGGATGCCACGCGAAACATTGATCACGTCCGGTGCACTACGTCCGGCAGCAGCGAGGGCACCGAGATCACCGCCCTGGGCACCGAGGCCGGGCACCAACAACGGGGCGTCCGGAATCTTTTCCAAAACATCCGCCGCATTGGTCAGGCCGACCACGTAGCCGACGTCGGTTTTACGTCCTTCCGCACCCGCTCGCGCTCCGAGCGCGGTGACGAGTTCGAAAACCGAACGTCCGTCGGCGAGACGCTGCCGTTGGAAATCCGCGGAACCGGCATTCGAAGTGACCGCCAGCAGATAGATCCCCTTCCCCTCCCAATCGAGAAACGGCTCGATCGAATCGTAACCAAGAAACGGGTTGAGCGTGACGGCATCCACATTCCAGCCCGCGAAATAACCCTGAGCGTAGTATTTCTGGGTTTCCCCGATGTCGCTGCGCTTCGCATCGAGGATCACCGGAACATCCTCGGGCATGCCCGCCAGCAGGTCCTCCAGCAAACGGATGCCTTCGATGCCCATCGCCTCGAAGTAGGCCATGTTCGGCTTGAAGGCCGCGGCCCATGCGGCGGTTTCCTCCACGACCTGCTTGAGAAAATCCCGCGCTGCGGCCGCGCCGCCATCTCCGGGACGAGGATCAAGCCCGACACACAGGCGGGATCCGGTTTTCTCGATTCGTTGTTGCAGGCGTTCAGCGTAGCGCATGGCAGGAGCATGCCCGCGGCCGGGGTTTTCGGAAGTGCAAAATCGCCAGTAGCGGTCCTCGAACCGCCGCTTGCCTGATCGGGAAAGCCGCTTACTTTCAATCCGATGTTGGGTTGCAAACACAAGCACTGCGGGATGCGCCGCCGGATGATGGGCGTTCAGCACGGGACAGACCGTGCAACGCCTGCGGACTTTGATCAAACCGCTGCCACATTCCGATTGTCCACCGGTGAATCGCTGGAGGATGCATCATTGGCCGGGCCGCTGGTGCTCATATTCCTCCGCCACTTCGGCTGCACTTTCACGCGCCAGATCCTGCGGGGCCTTGAGGGTATCCAAGGCGAAGCACGCGCCAGGGGAGCCCGGCTCATCCTCGTCCACATGCTGCGCGGCGGATCGGAAATCCGCTATCTATCGGGCCACGACGACATCGCAAGCATCGCTGACCCCCACTGCGAGCTCTACCGCGCCTTCGGCCTCGGCAAAGGCGGAATCGTCGAACTCTTCGGCCCGCGCGTCTGGTGGCTCGGCTTTGTTTCAATCTTCAAGGGCTGCGGCGTGGGCCACCTCGCCGGTGACGGACGCCAGATGCCCGGGGCCTTCCTGTTTCACAAAGGGAAAATCATCGCTTCACAGCGCGCCAGATCAGCCTCCGACCTGCCGGACCTCGCGGCGCTTTTCAATGCAAGGAAGAAAGCGGAAACCCCATGACCCGGCTGCGCGCCATCACCCGTCTTCTTCTGTTAGCCATCTGCGCGCTGATGTCATCCTGCATCGACAGCCGTGAGGAGTTCTGGCTGGAGTCCGATGGCAGTGGCCGCGCGGAGTTCACATACTCGGTGCCAGAAGCCGCAGCGCAAATCCACGGCGGAGCCTCGGCCATCCGCGAACAAATCACCGGGTTCCTCAAAGACACGCCGGAAATCACCTCGTCCGCTTGCGAGGTCCTCACCGAAAACGAACGTGTCACCATCAAGGTCCGCGCCGCATTCAAGTCCGCTCTGGATCTTAAAAACCTCAATTCCGGAGCGCCCATCAAATCCCTGCCGTCCGCCGCTACGCATCTGATCGGCGAGATCAACGCTGACCTAGATGGCAGGACCATCGACTTCTCGCGGACCATCTCCCACGGCAAAGCGCTGCCCGGTCATGTCTTCATGCCCGCATCGCAATTCGACGGTCACCATGTCGTTTATATCATGCACCTGCCCGTGGCGGCCACGGACAGCAACGCCACCCGCAGCGAGGACTCCGGCCGCACCCTGGTCTGGGATGTCCCGCTGGCCGATGCTTTCAAGATGCCGGTCGTCACCCGATTCAAAATGGAAATCCCGATCCCGTGGACGCTGGTGACCACCATCGGACTGCCGCTTTCGCTCGTGGGAGGACTCGTGTTTCGCAGGATCCGGAGGTCGAGGAAAAAATCGTTAGTTGCTATCTGATGAATGGCAGGGACCGATCCTCCGGGCGGTCCGGCGAATGAATGGCGAATGTAAACCGCCGGACCGATGTTCCGACCCCGCCGCGTCCAGTCATTCCCGCTCATTCTCGCGGACCGCCCGGAGGATCGGTCCCTGCCTTGGTGTTTCCTCAAACAGGTGGTTATAACTTCGGAGCCACAGGCTTGATCGGTGCCATTTGGCCGCTGATGTAACCATGGGCCTTGGTTTGGCGTTTGTAGATGGTATCACCGCAGGCGATGAACAATTCGCCGAGATCCTTGCCGCCGAAGCAGACGTCGTGGGGCTGCTGTGGTG
>CANBTO010000228.1 GCA_947372405.1 Verrucomicrobiaceae bacterium | reverse complement strand
AGGCCGATATCCGCAAGGAGGGATGGGAAATCCTCGAAGTGGAGCACAAACTAGAAATCCCCGTCGGCGAAACCACCATCGTCGCCAGGATCGACCGCATCGACCGTCACCGCGAGAGCGGCGCGCTGCGCGTGATCGACTACAAGACCGGCAAGGTGGACGGCGTGGACAAGGCCCACCGGAAAAGAATCACCGCCCGCACCGTGTTGCCCGCCCATCTAACAGCGGACAGCCCGGCGGTCTATTCAGGCGAGGAGAAAGGCAAACCCGTCGATTTCCGTTGGACCAATCTCCAGCTTCCGCTCTACGCCATTGCGCTGGAGAACCGCGACAGGATCATCCCAACACCTTGTTACTTCACCGTCGGAAACACCGAGGCCGATGTCGCCCTCCGCGAGTGGGTGGACTTTTCCAAGGAAGATCTGTTAGCCGCGAAGTCCTGCACAGAGTGGATCGTAAGCCGGATCAATGCGCGGGTCTTCTGGCCGCCATCGGAAAAAGTCGATTACGATGACTTCGCGGCACTCACCGCCGGCAGGACGATGGAGGAGATGTTCTCGCCCGTGCCGGATGTAACCGTGGAATGAGAAGGCGGCTCAGCGCGGGGCGACAAGACGCACCGGTCCCAGCAGGCCGGACGGCAGAAGCGGCTCGTTGGGTTTGTAGGCGAACCAGGTGGTCTTGGCGATGCGCTTGCCCGCCGGCAGCGCGGCGTCGCCGATTAGCCTGTTAGACCAGAGGTTGGCGACATTGATCCGCAGGTCGTTGCCGGTGGCCTTGAGCAATCCCGCCGGAACCTCGACGCTCCATGGCGCGCACCAGACGACGCCGAGATCGCGGGCGTTGAGTACCACACGCGCCATGTGGTTGACGGTGCCGAGGCTGATGGTGGCGGGTTTCGCAGCCATGGACGGCGCGTCGAAAGACTTCTGATAGATCGCGGTGCCGGAATAATGTTTGATCCCCTCCTCCGGGAAGGTCGTCCAGTCCCGTAACGACTCGAAGGTCACCGCTTGCTCCGGGCCGCCGCGTTTCGCATCGAAGGCGACGTTCCACGGACCGGCGATTTCCAAGGCCGTCGCTTGATCCGGGAAGTTGTTTCCTGCCGCCCGCGCGCCTTTTGCAAACACGATGAAAAAGGACTGCGAAGCTGCGAACTTGAGAGGCACGGTCGTCCTCCCGCCGGCTTCACTGAACTCCGGCAATGGACGGCGCGTTCCGGAAACAGGATCCCAGAGTTCGGGGACCAAGCCGGAAACCCTGAACGTCACCTTCGCGGAAACATCCGTGGTGGTGCGGTTTCCGACGAAGTAGATCTCGGCGTCCTGGTCATGCCGATGAACGTAGCGGAGATCCGCATCCGCCTCGAAGTCAGGCACCACGCCTTTCCCGGCGAGTATGCGGGCGGTGGCATCATAGTCCGGATAGAATTGTCCCGGGCTTGCCGTGTCGGCCACTACGGATTTCTCGCGCGTGATTTCCGCGGCCAGCTTCGCGCACGCCGCGTCGCATGCGGGATAGCCGGACAAGCCCGGGGACTTGGCTGGCACGCTTCCCACGACGGTCACGCCGCCCGCGGCAAGCTCGCGGATTTTTGTGAGCAGCTCCGGAGTCATTGCCGTCACGCGTGGCAGCACCAACAGGCGATAGCTCATGCCGTCAGGGAAAACGATGAGTCCGTCCTTCGCGATGGCGCGGGAAATCAACGTATCCGGCGAACAACCATCGAAGTTATATCCCTTGCGGTCCGGCAGACCGGGCAAGGTGGCGGATGGCGGTTGGGTGAAAACATCGGGCGCACCCTCGCCATCGAGATAGAGGATTTCCGCCACCGGCAATCCGCGACGCAGCATGGTCTGGCAGCGTGTTAGATATCCATGATAGCCGTCCGCCATGCTCCACCATGTCTGCGTCCGCTCCCAGTGCACGCCGTGGTGCAGCCCGAAGGTCATTCCGGGGGCCTCGTCCAATGTCGGCTGCGCTTGGAAGCGGTGGAACACGAAACGATTGATGCCGTTGCACAACGCCCAATCCCCCTGCTGTTTCATGGACCACGGATATTGCTTCCAGCGGTCGAGGTTCGAAGTGAATGCCTCCGCACCCACGATGTTGCGGCCGTTGGTGTGGGCTGCGGATACGGACCCGAAGCAACTGTAATCCGTGTGAAATCCGTTAGGCAGCGACCAGAACTCGCACATCGGCACATCGGCCACACTGCCGCAGTAAAGATCGCCCGCAGGATTCATGTCATAGGGTTCCGAGGAAAACGCCAGGCCATGGCTGGCGGCGAGTCCCTTGAGGTGCATGAGATGGTTTTCCAACACAAGCTGCTGGGCGGTGCGCCTCAGATCCCAAAGGAAGCGCTCGGCGATCTCCACGCCGCCCACCGGATGGCCGAACATGGCGGGCAGATACGGCAGCGGATCGTAGCCGCGTTTCTCACGGAACTGCTCGCGGAACCGCACCGACCAGTTCTGGGAGCTCATCTCCCAACTGTCGAAATGCATCGTCGTGAAGCCGGTGCCATCGCGTTTCGGCTCGCCGGTGGTCTTGAGCAGGCTGCCGACGAAGTTGGCGAAGTGTGCGTCAAGCGATCCCTTGTCGAACTTGTCGGACTCCAGCCCCAATCCCGGCTCCGGTGCCGGGCGCGTGACCTGCCCGGTGATGGTGCGGCCGAGGCGCATGACCGTCCAATCACCCGGCGGCACGTCCCAGACCAGTTTTCCGTCCTTGCCGAGTTTCGCCGTGAGTTCAACCACCTTGTCCAGCGGCACGCACTGCTCCAGCGGCAGGACGGTGGCATCGGCGGTCAGACGCGGCTTCACTCCGTCCTTTGAAGAATACGGCGCACGCTGATAGAGCGCCTTCTCGTTCACGTCCGGAATCTGATAGTTTCCGGCGGGCGTCGGATAAGCCACCACGGCGACATCGCGGTAAAACTCCTTCCAGATCTTGCGCAGTGCGGGTGTCAGGGTCTTCTCACCGAAAAACGGCGTGCGTGGCGGCGGTTGTGGAAGCTGGCCTTCGAAATGCAGCGGTCCTTTGAGCTTCGTCTCGCTGGCAACGAGATGCTGCATCGACTGCTCGGGCTTCACCCATGGCCCGCCGGTGCCACACCAGCCGGGGCCGGAACCGAGGGCGAGCTGAAGACCGAGACGTTCGGCCTCCTTGCCCGCATGTTTGAGCAGTTCCCGCCATTCCGGGCTCATGAAACCGACAGGTCCGCGCGGAATGCCGAGATTCACCTCAAGAAAGATCCCACCACCGATGCCCGCTTTTTTCATCGATTCGAGATCCGCCGTCATGCCCTCGCGGTTGAGGTTGCCATCCATGAAATACCAATAAACCCATGGCCGCGCGGCGTCGGACGGCGCGTCGAACGCCTGTGCAAGCGGAACGTCGGCCGCCGGAGATGTGCCGAGAGCGGTGGAGGCCACGGCGATGGCAAGACATGCCAACAGACGGATTGCGGGTTGATCGGAACGTTTCATGACTGGATGCTTTTGCAATCACACCCTACGGACGAAAGCCGGAGTTTTTCCCACGATTGAGATCGCCGTTAGAGATTCACGTGAAAAACAGCCGCTCGATCATCCAGGCGAATCCGGCAAGGCCGACAAACACCGAGCCCGCTTGCTGGACCTGCTTCTGCCATTTCCCCAGCGGCCACATCAGCAGGAAGGCGGCGGCGAAGAGCGCGACCTGTGCAAGTTCGACTCCCAGATTGAAACCGATCAGCGGCCCGGCGAGCTGGTCCCGCGGAATGCTTCGCAGTTTCATCGCCATCAGGCTCGCCACGCCCACTCCGTGGATCAGGCCGAACGCGAACACCAGCACGTAGCGCAACTTGCCGACCTTTTTCGAAAACAGGTTCTCCACGCCGACGAAGGCGATACTGAAGGCGATGAGCACCTCCACCACCTTGCCTTCCAGATGCAGCCAGCCAAGCACCGCGAGTGTTAGAGTCACCGCATGCGACAACGTGAACAGCAGCGACTGCCCCATCAGCGGCTTCCATTTCGGGATCAGCAGGAACAAGCCGAGAATGAACAGCATGTGATCAAAGCCCACCGGCAGCACGTGGCGGAATCCGCTGGCGATCCAGCCCGTGAACGTCGATTGCTCGGCTGCGGTGACCTGTCCGGTATCCGCCACTTTCACCAGAGTGATCGTGCCGCCGGGTTCCACGCTGACGATCTGGCCGTCCTCGCTGTCTTCCGTTAGAACGATCAGTTCGGATTCCTCGTCGCCGCTCCAGTGGATCTTGAGGTCACCCGAATCGCTCTGCGCGTCCATCACGATTCGGGTGGAAATGAGCGCCCAGTCCGCCTCCTCGAACGGCAGGGCGAAGGGCGTTTTCTCAAAATCGGGAAACTCGACCTTCCAAGGAATGTCCCTCCCCGCGAAGGTGATGTGGAGCAGGTTGCGCAGCGTGTGTTCGGTTTCCCTGCGGATGCGCGCGAGTTCTTCGGGCGGCGCCTTCATCGTCGCCGCGCGGCTCAGCGGCTGGGAGCCGGGCAGCTTGCGCGTTTCCGGCAGCATGTAGGCGATGTCCATCTCGCCTAACAAACGCCACTTGCCCTCGAACTTCTGGAACTCGAACTCCACGGTCGGCACCTGGTGCGCCTTGGCCTCCGGCGGGAAACCCACCAGAGCCAGCAACAGGATGAGAAAACCGGCGAGTTTCATGGCGTGGAGAAATCCTCAGTGGCGCGATCACTCGCCCGCGATGATGTCTTCCAGAGTCTGGCGCTTGCGGACGACCGTGGCCTTGTCTCCCTCAACGAGGATCTCGGCGGGCAGCGGGCGCGAGTTGTAGTTCGAGGCCATCGCGAAACCATAGGCACCGGCGGACATCAGCGCGATGGTGTCACCGGGTTGGAAGTCCGGCAGTTCGCGGTTCTGGCAGAAGAAATCCCCGCTCTCACAGATCGGCCCGACGACGTCTACCAGCAGTCGTGCATCGCTGGCGGGTTGCTTGAGCGGAACGATCTCGTGGTGACCTTCATACAGCGCCGGACGAATGAGGTCGTTCATCCCGGCATCGACGATCTTGAAAGTCTTCGCCGCGCCTTTCTTCTCATACAGGCAGCGCGTCAGCAGCACGCCGGCGTTGCCCACGATGAGACGGCCGGGCTCTAGCAGAATCCGCAAGCCAAGATCCTTGAGGCGCGGAACGAGCTCCTTGCCATAGCGGTCAATGGTCAGCGGACGCTCCTGCTCGGGCTGGTTCTCCCACCAGTCCACGCTGCCGGACGCGAGCGATTCCTTGTAAATGATGCCGATGCCGCCGCCGATCGACCAGAACTCGATGCCGTAGAGCTCCTTGAGCTGCCTGACGAGCGGCGTGACCTTTTCCACCGCCTCGATGAACGGCGCGATGGACGTGAGCTGCGAGCCGATGTGCATCTGCAAACCGCGCAAGCGGATGTTGGGCAGCTCTTTGGATGCGCGCTCGTAAAGCCCGGCGATGGCTTCGAAATCCACGCCGAACTTGTTCTCGGACTTGCCCGTCGAGATATACTTGTGGGTGTGCGCGTCCACGTTCGGGTTCACCCGCACAGCGGCGGGCGCGATCATGCCCAGCTCTCCGGCCACCTGGTTCAGATAACGCAGCTCCTCCTCGCTCTCGACGTTGAACGAATAGATCCCCTGCTCCAGTGCATACACGATCTCCGCGCGGGTCTTGCCCACTCCCGCAAACGTGCAGTGCGCCGGATCTCCTCCGGCCTTGATCACGCGGAAAAGCTCGCCGCCGGAAACGATGTCGAAACCCGCACCGTTCTTCGCCAGCAACCGCAGCACCGAGAGGTTCGAATTAGCCTTCACCGCGTAGGCCACCTCGTGGTCCACGCCGCTCAGCGCGGCATCCAGGCGGCGGTAGTGGTCGAGGATCGTCGTCCCGGAATAAACATAGAGCGGAGTGCCATGTTCCGCGGCCAGGGCCGCCAGATCGAGGTTTTCGCAGTGAAGTGAACCGTTTTTGTAGGAAAATCCGTGCATCGCGGGAGGGACTTAGCCGCCCGCCGCGCCGTGGTAAAGCGAAGAAGCGGGACGGACTTGATTGGCAAAGTCCATCCGCTCTGATTCCCTCGCCGGGACACCAGCCATCCATGCAGCGTCCAGCCCTTTCTCCATGCCTTCGGTTTTCCGCCATCGCCGCCATCGCCGTGATAACCACGTCCTGCGGCCTGTTCGCACCCAAGCCTCCGGCGAAGGCGAAGCCGGTGCTTTACGAATGGAACGACGACCACGGCCCGGGAAATGTCAGCGTGCGCATTGATCTGACGAAACAGACCGCCATCTATCAACGCGGCGGCCGGCCGATCGGCTGGTCCTTTGTCTGCTCCGGCAAGGACGGCCACGAGACCCGTGCCGGTGATTTCACGATCCTCGAGAAACTCGACGTGAAATACTCGGACCGCTACGGCTGGGTTTCCGACGCCACCGGCAAGGTGAGCAACCCCGACGCCACTCCGAAATCCCCCGTCCCTGCCGGAGAATTCTACCATTCCTCCCCGATGTATTGGTGGATGCGCCTGACGAAATACGGCGTCGGCATGCACGCCGGGGACATCCCCCACCCTGGCAGGCCGTCCTCGCACGGCTGCATCCGCCTGCCGCGGGATTTCGCGCCGATTTTCTATCAGGCGGCCACGGTGGGAACGCCGGTGAAGGTCACGGGTAGCAGCCCGAAGACCCGCGCAATCCGCAACGATGTCTGAATCCGCCTTCCTCAACCCGGGAACTTCCCAGGACCATCAAGCCAGTGTCTCGCAAAATGGATTCTGGCGGCCAGCGGCCTGAAACGTGAATGAGCCGTGATTTTGAAAATGAACCCGAAATCCGGAGTTGCAGGGGTGTTTCGTTGGACTTTTGACCACAATGGTAGCGGAGCGGGCATGGCCGGAGGCAAATTACACGGATTCCACGGATTTAAGAATGAACAAAAAAGTTTGGAAATCGTTTCCACAACCACATAATAATCCGTGTCCATCCGTGTAATTCGTGGTTCAATTTCTGTTTTCGGGATGAAGAGGAAGGCACCGCGAATCGTGCGAATCAAACGAATCTTGAAGGCGATGGACGCCGGACCTGAGAGTTTTGAGTCACTGCATTCTGAATGATTCGCCGGATTCGCCAGATTCGCGGTGCCTGAACTCTTTGATCGCCGCCACAACCACGTTCCCTGCTCCATCCGTCAAAATAGCCTTCACCGGACAACAGCAATTTCTCCTTTCTCCGCCCTTGCCACGATGGCGTGGAACGCTTTGACTTCCCGCCACTTCATCTTCCCACCTGTGAAAGCCCACGAACTTTACGCCGCTGTCGATCCCGCCATTGTCACCCAAATGCTGGACTGGTTCCGCGCCAATGACCGGAACGTTTACAAGTCCGCCGTCGCCACCCTCGCGTCCAACCGCAAGCTGCGCCCGGTCTTCATCGAGAAAAAGCCGCTCACCGAGCAATACGCATGGCTGCACAAAACCCTCAAGATCAACGCCTGTGACACCATCGGCGAGCACCTGCTGCAAGCCTTCCTGATGGCCGGCCAGCAATCCATGCTCGCCATGTTCTGCGACGGCATGGGCATCCCCCACGACGGCAAAGGCTCCGTCGTCGGCGATCTGCCGAAGAAACTCGATGCCGAGCGCCTCACCGGCACCATCGACCGCCTCGTCGGCCTTTTCGATCCCAAGCTCTTCAC
>CANBTO010000227.1 GCA_947372405.1 Verrucomicrobiaceae bacterium | reverse complement strand
CGGAAACATCTGGATCGGCGGGCGTTGGAAAACCCGGCTGGGATTCACTTCTCGAACAAATCCACGGCCAGTTTCTGATAGGTCTCGCGGTCCAGCAGGAACGGATGGGTTTCACCACTCAGGCGGCCGTAGTAGAAACCGGGATTGTTGCCGGAATTGTTAGGTGCCAGTGTGATCCTGCGGGTGGAGATCCCGGAGATGTTCCCGTTCTCGTCGAGGGTTTTCTCGACGATGTCGAAAGACAGCGACGGTGTGAGAAGCGCGGCCGAGGCGGCGGCATCATCGATGGCCAGCCAGCGGGAGACTCTGAGTCCTTCAAGCGTGGAAAGCAGGAAATTCGCCCTTGCTGGATCCAGCGAGCCGCTCAGATCATTGCCATTGCGGTCGGCCTTCCAGGTTTCGTCGATGAATTTGTATTTCAACATCAAAGGCGTGTCTTCTCCCAGCTTGCGTTCGATGCCGCTCAGATTGACGCGGTCCAGAGACCACAGGCGCGCATGACGCCACTCATAAGTGCGCACGGCGATGGCCGCCACCAGCAGCGGGTCCACCCGCATGACGGTGGGAGTGCCAAGACGGTTGACGTAGTAGGAGCCCTTGGAGTCGATACCGAAGCGGAGTTCGAGCGCCTGGTTGTCCTGACCTAACAACCTGAGCTTGAGAAACGGCCGGTCGAGTCCCCATGGAGTGAAGTCCGTGGCCGCGTCGCTTTCGAAACCGATGGCGCGGCTGCTGGTGACGGCCTTGAGAAGTTTGTAGAGGTTCTCCTCGTTTGCCTCGCCCGTGACACCTTCCGCAGTAGCCATCCATGGCTGCGGCGGAGTGCGGGAGATGACGATTTCGGAACCTGTCGACGGCTCGATGGAAATGCCGCGCAAGGACTGGATGTTGAGGTGGGTGAGGGTGGGATCGCGGATTTCATTCACCGAGAGCGGAAGATCGGCGAGGGAGACGAGACCAGGTTCGGGCTTGAGCGGCAGATCGAAGACCGTGTCCGGGCGGTCGCTCACGATGGCTTTCACCTGCGCTGCCTGGGCGGTTTCCGGCGGCAGGATCTCCAGCAGGGTTTCCTTGTCCGAGCCAAACGGAGTGAGCGCGATCTGGCTGGTCTTCACGGTGCTGTCGATTGCCGGAAGCGTCACGGCCGAGCGGTCCGAAACCTTGACCGCCTGGAGCTCGAAGATGCCTTCGAGCAATGTCTTCATCGCTTTGGAATCGGTCGGCAGATCCAGCGGTTTGACGATGCGCCACGGGCTCTTCTCGGTCTCGCGGCCGAGTGTCAGATCCCCCTGCTGCGTGCGGATGCGGAGTTTGCACAAAGTAACGGGATTGAAGTAGAACGGCCGGTGGTCGCGGAGGAACTTGAGTCCGTCCTTGAACAGCGGGGTGATGTCGCCGGTGCAGGAATAGATATGGCGCTTGTGGTTCTTGTCGCGCGGTTGGACGAAGACGGTGGGCACCGGCTGGTCCATGCCCTCGACCTCCGCCTTCCACGGCGTGACGCGGCCAAGCTGGTATCTCGCGAGCGGATTGTGATCCTTGTCCTCCAGCCGGATGCTGATGGCGTTCTCGCCGAGTCCGGATTTCGCAGGACTGATTTCATCCTCCCCGGCAAGGTCTTCGACGCGCATGCCGAGGGTGAACTTGATGATGCTGACCGCCGCGCGGGGGTCCATCCGGTCCGTCCACGGAGTGGATGCCTGCCAGCCGTTTTTCTCCAGGGAAAAGGTGGCGTTCGTGCCGTTGCCGGAGATCCGGATGTGTTTCACTTCGTCCGGCGTGAAAGCCGAGTAAATCCGCTGGCCGACGGGTGTGGGCGGCGCGCCGAACAGGGAATCAAAGTTGCCCTGGCGCAACTGCCATGCCGCGGTGGTGATTGCGGCTGCGGCGAGGAGCGCCAGGACGAAGGTGGAGCCGATGGAACGCATGGCGGTCAGACGCGGCGGGACGACCAGACAAAGGCGCCTGTCAGGATGAGCGCGGCAGGCAGGAAGAACAGGTTCACGCGGTTGATGAAGGAAACCTGGGCGTCGAGGATCGGCAGTTTGTAGGTGCCGAGCGAACGCGGGCCGATGCCGGCGAGGGCTTCGCGGCCGACGAGCCAGTTCACCGAGGATGTCAGGAAATCAAGATTCTCGGCGCTCTGGTTTTTCGGTTCGAGGAAATCGGTGTTGGAGATGACGACCATGTGCGAGGAATCTGCGGAGAAGCGGTCGTCCGATTCCGCTCCACGGGTGACGCATGCGGCGAGGTGGAACGGCGGCTTGTCGTCCTCGCGTTCATCGAACGACTCGTTGCCCTGGCCGAATTTCGTCTCACCCCAGAAACCGTCCGCCACCTGGATCAGGCCCACCGGATAGATCCGGCGGTTGAGCAGCTCGTCCGCTCCTTCGCGCACTTCGAGCGAGGAACTGGCCCCGCCGAATTCGGTGTTCTGCCCGGCCAGATCCCGGATGAAATCGACGCCCTTGGCGAAGAATCCGCGCGCCGAGGTGACGAGCTTGTCCTTCTCGCGTGCGATGACGCGGTCCTTGCGCGGAGTGACGCCGTAGCCGCGGAGAAAGGCCCGGAGTTTCGGCGGCGCGTCTCCGGAATCGATGAGCACGAGGATGGCGGCGCGCGGTTTGTTCCAGTAGCGTTCCAACACGGCGATCTCTTCATCCGTGAAGTCGTATTTGGGCGCGACGATCACGACGCCTGCGGTGTCGTCCGGGATGTCGGCCAGGCCTGATAGATGCATGTCGGACAGTTCCACGTTCTGGAAACGCAGGATGCTCTCAAGGGACTTGCGTGGCGAGGTGGCGTCAT
This sequence comes from Verrucomicrobiaceae bacterium, assembly GCA_947372405.1. Next base: position 4,939 of record CANBTO010000227.1, on the reverse strand, counting down.
CGCTATCGGCTCGGGACTTGTCCGCGAGCAGGGCCAACTTTCTCGGGTGGCCTTCGATCGACTCGACGAGCCGCGCTGTTAGAACATCCTCGCCCTGGAATCCCGTGATCTTGCGTTTCCCGTCCGCCGTCGAGTAAACCGCCATGTCATCGGCGACGACCAGTTTGACGTGGGGATTGAGAATCTTGGTCTTGTCCGCACCTTCACTGGTGACGGCGCTCTCGTCCGTACGCGCGTCGATGATGATCAGGTCCCGCACGAGCTGGATGCCATAGGCCGCTGAGACTTCCTGCATGCGGTCCGGGCTGCGCAGCGGGTCCACGATTTCAAGGCTGATCTTGTCGTGGGAAAGCCGTGCGTATTCCTCGGCGATCGCGCGGACGCGTTCATAAAACGGCGAGGTCCTGCGAAAGGACATGATCCACTTGATGGGTTTGCCGCGGTTTCCCAGGGACAGGTCCTTGAGGTAATGTTTGGTGGCCGGGGACAGCGAGTAATCCGCGCTGCGGCTCATGTCGATGCGGCGGTAATGGTTCTCCGCCAGATAGTTCAGCGAGAGCAGGGTCACGGCGAGCAGGCCGGTCTGGAGCATGGCGATCGTGCCCATGCCCCAGCGGTTGAGCGGGCGGGCCGGTTTCATGGCAGGCACGGATGGGGTATCTGGCATGGGACGTGGCTCAGTTCTTCCAGCGGCGGTAGTCCACCACCTGATAGGTCAGGAACAGGACGAAGACGGACACACTCAGGAAATAAACCGCAGGCCGCGTGTCCAGCAGGCCGCTGGCGAAATAATGCAGGTGGTCCTGCGAGGAAATGTAATGGAAAAACCGCGCGCCGGTGAACGACTCGCCCCAGATCACGGTGACGAATCCGAGGAAATACTGGATCACCAGCAGGCCGATGGTAATCATGCCGGCGATGATCTGGCTGGAGGTCAGCGCGGAGGCCAGGCAGCCGACGGCCGTAAACGCCGAGCCCATCAGCATGAGGATGGCGAAGGTTCCTAACAGCGCGCCGGGAGTCCATGCCGGCGGAAGATTCGTGGCCCACACGAACATCTTGAACTGCACCAGTGCCGGAATCCACAACGTGGTGTAGAACAACATTGCCGCGAAATACTTCGAGAGCACCACGTGCCAGGTCCGCACCGGAGCCGTGAGCAGGGTTTCCAGAGTGCCGGAGCGTTCCTCCTCAGCGAACAGCCGCATCGTGATCAGCGGGAAGATGAACAGGAAATAGAACCAGAACAACGGCGTGTGGAATGTCACGTAAACCAGGCTGTCCTTCACCGGTGTGTCCCGGAAGCCCTTCATGGCAGTCGATAGCGAGACCCCCTGCATGATGGTGACGAAGGCCAGCACCACCCAGCCGAACGGGGTGAGGAAATACCCTTTCAGTTCTTTGAAGGTGAGGATGCGGAACAATCTCATGGCGGCTGCGAGGGCTCTTGGTAGGCGCATTCCAGCCATATGGCAAAGGCAAAAGGACCGATTCGGACTCAGGCGAGGATGGTGAAACCCGCATCCTCCAGCGCGCGCCGCACCTCACGCATCATGGCCACCGCCTGCGGCCCGTCGCCATGCACGCACAATGTCTGCGCATGCAGCGGAAACCAAACCCCCTCCATGGTTTCCACGCGCCGCCTCACGGCAAGCTCCAGCGCCTGTGACGCCGCCATCGCGATGTCCTCGATCACCGCTCCGGTTTCACTCCGCGGGAGCAGTTTCCCATCCCGCCCGTAGCGCCTGTCCACGAAACCCTCCGCCCTAACAACCAGCCCGGCCTCGTTTCCCGCCATCTCGAGATTTCCACCTGGCGGCACATAAAACCCCCTGCTAGGAACGATGCGCTTCACCCCCTCCGCCACCTCCCGTGCCAGCGCGGCATCCCGATCCGCCTGCAAATACAGCGCGCCGTGGGGTTTCACATGATGCAGCACGACTCCGGCTCTTTCTGATAGCGCTGCCAGTCGTTCGACCTGCCGGCTCACCAGGTCCCGCACTTCCCCGGGCGGCAGGTTGAGAAACCGCCGGCCGAAATGTTCCGGATCCTCGTATCCCGGATGCGCGCCGATGGCCACGCCCGCCGCCAGCGCCATCCCGATGGCCGAGCACATCGTCTCCTCGTTGCCCGCGTGACCGCCGCAGGCGATGTTCGCGGAGCTGGCCAGCGCGATCAGCGCCGCATCGTGCGCGCCGCCTTCTCCGAGGTCGGCATTGAGATCGATGGTCCGCATGCCCGTCAGCGTAGGAAATCCAGGCCGGCATGCAAGAAGCCGAGTTCGCGCTGGAGATCGCGCCATGCCGCGCGCGCCTCGTCCGGCGTGACCTCGCGGAACCTCACCGCCGTGTCCGGCCAGGCGCGTGCCAGCTTCGGCAGGTCCGCCGAAATCACGTGCCCGATCTGCGGGTAGCCGCCGATCGTCTGGCGCTCCGCTAACAGCACGATCGGCCGCCCGTCCGGTGGCACCTGCACCGAGCCCGCCACTACTGGCTGGGAAACCATCGTGCCGCCGCACTCCAGCCGCGGACCCTCCAGCCGCGCGCCCGTCCGGTTCGACGCCCGGCTGATCTGATAGATCGAGTTGCGGAAACGCTCGCGGAGGTTTTCCGAAAACCAGCTTGCCTGCATGCCTGCCAGAAACCTCAGCTCGATGGGTCTGCCATCCGCCGCGCCACACGGCCAGCCCACCCGCCACGCGCCCGCTTTCGGACCGTCCGCCGGAACCCCCGTCGCCAGCCAATCACCGTTTCTCAACGCGCGTCCCTGCAAGCCGCCGAAACCGGCCCTCACGTCCGTGGCGCGGCTTCCCAGCACCATCGGCACGTCGATCCCTCCCGCCACCGCCACGTAACCGCGCATCACCCGCATCCGTGATCGCAGGTCGAGTTCATCGCCGCATCGCACTGCCACCGGCATCCCGGATCGCACGTCCGCCCAGCCGACGAAGGCCACGCGGCTGTCCTTCGCGAATCGCAGCAAGGGCCCCTGCATCGCGCACTCCAGCACCGCCGCGTGATCCGGATTTCCCACCAGGCGGTTCGCCACCCGTGCCGCCAGCGGATCCACCGCGCCGCCCGGCGAGACACCGATGTTCTGATAGCCCGGCCGCCCGGGATCCTGCACCGTGGTGAAAGCCCCCGCCGACAGCACTTCGATGTCGCTGTTGTTGAAAGCTGCGTCCGGCTCCCGCACCGCCACCTGCGGCACCAGCCGCTCCACCGGCACAAAGCGCACGCGGTCTCCCGGCCGGAGCAGCGCGGGTTCCGCGCGGGCGGGATCGAACAAGGCCAATGGCGTGCGCCCCAGCACATGCCAGCCGCCCGGCGAGTCATACGGATAGATGCCCGCCTGATCCCCGGCGATGGCCACGGACCCGGCCGCCACCTTGCGCGGCGAATCCAAGCGCGGCAACCGCAGTTCCTCCGGCAAACCTGATAGATACGGAAAACCCGGCGAAAACCCCACGGCCGCCACCGTGTAGCACGCAGCCCGGTGAAGCCCGACCACCTCATCCACGCTCCGCCCGAGCGCGGCGGCCACCGCTTCCAGATCCGGTCCGTATTCGCCGCCATAAACCACCGGAATCTCCACCACTTGCCCCTCATCCTCCGTCGCGCCGGGCACCACCGGCGGTGGCAGGGTGGTCAGCCAGTCAAGCACGGCATCACCGTCCTCCGGATCAAAATGGACCGCCAGCGAATCAAACGAGGCTACCAAATCCGTCACCTCCGGAATCATCGCCGCCTCCAAACGCCGCAACAAGTCCCGCACGCGGCCGGACGAACCGGCGGCACCGTTCCCGCCGGTTTCATAAAGCCATGCCGCATCGCCCAGCGCCCGCCATCCCATCCGCCTACTCTGGCAGGATCGGGATTTCCATCAAGGGTGGATCTCAATGTGGCTGGCGAGTCTCGCGCCAGGCCGTCGCCGGAGCATTTTTCGCCGGGCATAAGCGGCGTTTCAAACCGGACGGATTCTCGCAACAACCTCGGAATCGCGGTTGAAGAGTCAGGCACCGCGAATCCAGCGAATCCGGCGAATCTTCAGTATGGCATGAGCCAGTCCGACGGGATGTTACAGGGTGGAACATGACCCGCCATGCCTCCGTCATCGTCGCCGGCTCGCTCAAGGCTGTCACCGTAGTCACGGACTTCAGTCCGTCATTCCGCCCTCCGGTCCGGCACGACGCTGACCGGGTTTTTTCCGTCACCGACGAAACTCCGTCAGCCGCCGACAAAACACCGTCAGCGCCCCATTTTGGCCCCTCCATCGGCCAAATACCCTTCTCCCGATCTTCCGTCCGCTTTTCGCGGACTCTTCTGAATCCAACCGATAACAAATTGAAATCATGCCAAACCTACGTGTTCTACTTGGCTAGCATCCCCTTTTTTCAGCAAGCTCTGACATCCCCGAAACCCCGGCGCGTCCCATCGGCTCCGGGGGGCATGCCGCTTTTCCTGCTTGGCTGGTCCACATGCCCCGGATAAATCATTGGCGCATGAATGGTCCTTCTGGAAATCCGCAGTTCCGGGTCGGGTTGGTGCCATGTTCACCAAAACAATAGTTTCACGATTGCCACGCTTCACCAAAAAAACACGATGCAAATTCTATTAATTGCAATCTCTCTCGCAGTCGCTCCCTTGGCTTACATTCTCTATCCAGGTTATCCGCTCATGATGAGAGTTGTGACTGCGTTCCTCTTGCTTCTGTGTCTAGGCAGTATATTAACTCTGATGTACGGCCCTAAAGACTTAATGGAGCAAGTTCCTGCTAGCCTCACGAAGGCGGCGCATCCTTTGGTTATTGGTTTAGCTGCAGTGGCATCTGGAATTCTGTTTCTATCTTGTGCAGTCGGATCTTTCATTGGCTGTTTGGTTGACCATGCTAACAGGAAAAGCAAAGGCGAAGTTATGGATGTCAACCGCCCATAATCATC
>CANBTO010000226.1 GCA_947372405.1 Verrucomicrobiaceae bacterium | reverse complement strand
TGGCCATGAGGCAGAGGGCCGGTAGCAGGAGGGTTTTCGCGGTCATGATAAGGTGGTGTCGGACGATGGTGCCAAACTGCGGTGGCTCACGCCAACATTTCGTGGATGAGTTTTTCGAGTTTCACGATGTCCGCCGCGAAGTTGCGGATGCCCTGCGCGGTCTTTTCGGTGGCCATGGCGTCCTCGTTGAGGAGGAAGCGGAAGTCCTTCTCATCCAGGTGGATTTTTTCGCCCGAGCTCTTGGCCGCCTCGGCTCCCGTGAGGTGAGCGATGACCGGTTCGGTGGAGCCTTGGAGTTCCGCGAGCAGGACGGGACTGATGGTGAGCAGGTCGCAGCCGGCGAGGGCGAGGATTTCCCCCTTGTTTCGGAAGGATGCGCCCATGACCTGCGTTTGATAGCCGAACTTCTTGTAGTAGTTGTAGATGGCGCGGACGGACTGCACGCCGGGATCATCCTCCGCGGCGTAGTCTTTGCCGGTAGAGGCCTTGCACCAATCGAGGATGCGGCCGACGAAGGGTGAGATGAGACGCACGCCCGCCTCGGCGCAGGCGACGGCCTGGGCGAAGGAAAAAAGCAGTGTTAGATTGCAGTGGATACCTTCCTTTTCAAGCACTTCGGCGGCCTTGATGCCTTCCCATGTGGAAGCGATCTTGATCAGGATGCGTTCGCGTGAGTGGCCTTCCTTTTCATACGCGGCGATGAGTTGGCGGGCCTTGGCGATGGTAGCGTCCGTATCGAAGGAAAGCCGTGCGTCCACCTCGGTGGAAACGCGACCGGGCACGATCTTGAGGATTTCCATGCCGAAGAGGATGAGGATGCGGTCGAGGATGGCTTCGGTGAGCGCCGCTCCGGTGAGGCCTGCAGGTTTCAGTTCGGTGATTGCTTGCTGGACGAGGTGGCGGTATTCCGGCTTGGCGGCGGCCTGAAGAATGAGCGATGGATTGGTGGTGGCGTCCTGGGGTTGATAGACCTTCATGGACTCGAAATCACCGGTATCGGCGACAACGGTGGTGATCTGCTTCAGTTGTTCGAGTTGGTTCATGCTCATACCCTGCCATGGATATCGGGCGGTCCCGGGCTTGTGAAGGTGAAAAGCCGGGTTTCTGTGGCTCCCTGATGAATGTTACTGAAGCCGGCGCTGAATGACCTTGAACGTCAGGGCTCCTGCACCGCCTCCGAGCACATCGGCCAGCCAGTCCCAAGGGTCCGCACCGCTGCGTCCGGGGGTGTAGCATTGGTGCCATTCGTCGATGAAGCCGCTGAGCGCGATGGTGACGACCGTCAATGGCAAGATCGTTTTCCAAACCGCCTGCTCCGGCCTCCGCATGAAAAGCCAACCTGCGAACAGCAGGCCGCCTCCCGCGAAGTAGCTGAAATGCTCGATCTTGTCGAACTGCGGGAAAAACTGTGGCACATTGGAGCCCTCGAGAGTCGAGAGATACCACAATACGCCGAACCAGCCGAGCCACGCCGCCAGCCACACAACGGGGTGCCTTGGGAGCGGCGGCATGCTCTCAGAGCTTGCGCATTTCGTCTTCCAGGCGCTCCGCCAGCCACTGCTTCATCATCGACTGATAGTTCAGGAAACGCGAGCGGGCGATGCGCTTGATGCGCGAGAGCATGCGGGGATCGAAGCGCAGCGTGATGGTGGTGGACTCTCGGGAATCCGCCTCATGCACCGAGGTGGCCATCAGGCGGCCGTCGAGTTCATGGTTCTCCCAGAAACGGGCTTCAGCCGCTTCATCGGCGAATTCGGGGATGTCGGACCAGCGTGCGATGGCATTCATGTTGGGGAAGAGGAAAGGTCAGCGGAATTCGGCGTATTTGCGGTCGTAGAACTTCCGTTCCGTTTCGGACATGTCCCGCGCCGCGACGACGCGGGCGGTTTTTCCGTCGGTCCAGAACGCGAAGAAGAGGTAGCGGTCAGCCACCGTGCGGCCCAGCGCGTAGAAACGTGAGGCCCCGTCGCTGCGTTCCGAGTCCGGCAGGAAACGCACCGAAAACGGGTCTTCAAACGCCTCCTCTAGCTCCCGGGGCTTTACGCTCCGGAGGTCGAATTGCACGTCGATCAGGTCAAGTTCCATGCCCGGAGTTTGAGGACCCCGCCGGAAAGTGCAACAAAGAGTTTGCAGAAGCCTGTTCCGGCGGAGGAGGAGACTTTGATCTCCGGATGATCCAAATGCCGGTGAAGACTCACGTCGGTCTCACCGGCGCGATCTGGACTTCCTTGGCAGGAGCGAAGCGTGGGTCGAGATTGCTGGGGATGTAGTCCTTGGTTTCCGGGCGGAAAATGAAGATCGCGTTGTCAGTGAGTCGGACGTAGCCGGACACGTTTGTCGCAGACTTGGGAATCGAAACCGTGAATGGGAGGCGGTCCTCGTTTCCGACGTGTTCCACAACCTGATAGCTCGGCAGCACAAGCATGGGCATGGCTCGCGAAAAGGGTGGATAATGAGGTTGCAGGCGGGAGACAATCTGGGTCTGGACCGCTGCTTGCGCGCCTGCGAGAGTGTCGGCTTTCGGGGCCTGGGCGTTGTTTGGAGACCGCGTGTAGGGTTCGGCGGCAAGCATTCCTGTAATGGTGGCAAGGCAAAGCAATATGCTGGTTTTCATGATTCGGTTTGGGGTTGTTGTTGGAGAATGAACGGCGCGGCTTGTTTGCGGTGGAGGATTATTTCCGCGACGGCGAGATTTCCCGCAATGCTCAGCCAGAGGCAGGCGACGTAGTTGGTGTCCGCCTCGATGCCGCCGAGATAGCCGAGCATGTGATAGATGCGGAAGGTGATGGCGCTGGCGGCGAGCGCGAAGGAGCGGGTCATCCATGCCCGGTGGGCGGTCATGTCCCGATGCCGGGGAAGAACTGTCCGCCAACCGGCCAGCGTGGTGTGGAAGGCCGCTACGGACAGGGTGAGAAAACCGAGTTTTCCGAAAAAACCACCCTTCGCGTAAAGGGCGAGGTGGAAGCCGGTCGGGCAGACGAGAAACAGCACGCTCATTCCATAGACCCGGCCGGAAACCCGGTGGACCGCAGGAAAGCGGCGGAGGAGGAATTTCGAAAACTGTGGCAGGGCCGCGAAGAGACAAAGCAGCCCGCCGATGATGTGGATGTGCAGCGAGGTCCGCCAGAGCGGGCTCTCACCAATCGCTCCTTTCTGGGAGATGAAGAGACCAAGGCCGCCGGGAAGGTAGTCCTCGACCGAGTTTGTTAGAATGAGCAGGCTGCCCGCGAGGTAAGCGAGCCAGCCGAGCCACTGGATGCCGCGGATGAACATGGCCCGATGCTGCCACGATCCGCGCGCATCGTCTGTAAAGGCCCGGTAAATTTTCCCGCCGTTGCGCAGGGATCAGTCTCAGAGTTCCTGGAGCATTGGATTGCGATACCATATTTTGGTTTTCGCGCCGCCATGGATTTGCAGGGCGAAGATGCCTTGGCGTGGGATCGAGGGATCTTTTTCGATGTAGTCGATGGTCTTGATGCCGTTGAGCCAAAGCTGGATGTGCGGCCATTCCGCGCGGATGCGGTAGTGGTTCCATTCGTCTTTCTTCAGCGCCTGGTCGTGGACTTCCTTCGAGGGTCTAACAATGTCGCGCCCGCTGCGCCGGCTTTCATCACAGAGCGCGCCGTCATAGCCACTGCCGAAGTCCGCCTGGAATCCCCGGACCTCGTGGCTGTCCTTGATTCTCTCCGACCAGAACTGGATGCCACCATTCACAAAGCCTTCGCTGCCGGCGATCCGAACGTCGAGGTTGAGTTCGAAATCTCCATAGGACTTCGTGGTCGCAAGGAAGTCATTATACGGTTGTTTGTGCTCAAGATCGCCCGCGGTGAACGCGCCATCCTCCAGCTTCCATGTGTGCCCGATGTCACCTTCCCAACCGGTGAATGTTTTCCCATCGGAAAGTGAAACGGGAGTCATCCTGGCTGCTGGTGACCGCAGGAAGACAAAAGCTCCCTTTTTGTTCCCCACCAGCACATCGGGCTTGCCGTCACCATTCATATCCGTGGCTGTGATTTCCGTGCCGACGCCGGACGCATCGTCGATCATGTGTGCGGTGTAACTGGCTTTGCCGCCCTCGCGTTTCAGTTCGAACCAATACAGGAACGGCGTGGCGTTCGGTTCGGGATCGCCTTTGGGGCCGTGCGCCCAGAAACGCTTGCCGGTGACGATGTCCGGCAGTCCGTCGCCGTTCATGTCCTGCAGCCAGATCGCATGCGGTTGTGAGAAATGCACTCCCTGCGGGTTTTCCTCCGCCGTCTGGCCGACAATCAGATGTTTGGTCCAGCCTTGTGCTCCGCCCTCGTTGGTTTGTTCAAACCAGACGAGGCCATAGCCATGCGCATCAAGGCAGGTGATGACATCCGCCTTGCCATCGCCGTTCACGTCGCAGGCATACATCTGTGCGCCGCCTTTGCCGAAGTCCGCTTCATGTCGCTTCCAAACCGGGTCGCCTTCCAGCGATGGCGGTTGCTCCCACCAGCCGCCGGCGTCGAGAATGTCCGCCTTGCCGTCGCCATTCACGTCACCGGCACCGATGCCGTGGGTGAAGCGCTGCCACGGGCCTTTCGGCGAGATCGCGTGCCAGGTCCACTCGGCGTTGGGGTTTGCCGGATCCGGTTTCGCATATCCGAAACAACCGCCGGAATTGCACAGCAGCACCGGATTCCCGGTTCCTAACAAATCCACGAGCGCGGGTGACTCGTTGTCCACCGATGACCACGCCTGATGTTTCTCCCAGAGCTTGTCCACGCCTTTGGGATTCTCGAACCAGAACGCCTCCTTTCCCGGATAACCGATCACGAGCACGTCGGTCCAGCCATCTCCGTTGAAATCGTGGGAGAAGCTGAGGAAGTCGTCCGAGTAGTCGTTGTCCGTTCCCAGCGCGCCCTTGAATCCGCCGAACTCCACCTCGGTGCCGTCCGCCTTTTTGCTCTTCGACCTCTTGTCATCCGGGTAAATCGTGTGGCGGTTTTTGAAGTCCGGTCCATCCCAGACATGAGGCCCGTAAGCCACGTCCATCTTGCCGTCGTGATTGAAATCTCCGCAGGTGATGCCTTCCGCCCAGAATTCATCGGTGAGCTGGATTTTCGTGAATTCTCCGAACGGCACCGGATCGGCAGCCCGTGCGAGGGAGGCGGCGAGGCAGAGAGGGAACAATACGGGGATCGGTCTCATGAAATGCGGATACTTGCGGCGGCAGTGGGGTTCTTACATTTTCCATGCCACCAGGTAAGGCCGCAGGCGCCGGGGCCGCACGGACTAACAGAAATGCTCCGGCGGTCATCCCGCATGTTCCATCGCTGTGTGAAGGCCGTGTGAAAAGGGAGTGAAGGGATGGAATCGTCTCGCGGGACCCGATGATTCCCGGGTAAGTCCGCCCATGCGTTTTTCCAACCGAAAACTCCACGCCGCATGGATCGCTGGAATCATTCTTGCCGCAGCCTGTGCGCTCAGTCCGATCCACGACAGACTCTGGCAGGCGGGCTTTTTCATCGGCCTCGTTACAGCATGGGCGGCCGCACGGCGGCTTCTGGAAAACCGCAGGCTGCCCAGGCTGGTCCTAACAGGAATCCCGCTGCTGGCGGTGGTGCCCTTCCTGCTGCCCGGCAAGCCGCTGGATGCGGCCGCGTTGAGGGACGATTACGTCGGACGGCTGGTGAGCTATGACGGCACCCGCTATGTATGGGGTGGTGAGAACTCGCTTGGCATCGACTGCTCCGGCCTGCCGCGCCGCGCGCTGCGTGACGCGCTTTGGGCGCAGGGCGTGCGTCATGCGAATGGCACGGCTTTCCGGATGTGGCTCGATCAATGGTGGTTCGATGAGGGGGCACACGCCATGGGCCAGGGATACCGCGGACAGACCAGGGGCATTGGGGTTTCCGGGCCCCTGTGGGAGATGTCCCATCTGCCGCTTCAGCCGGGGGATCTCGCGGTCAAGTCCGATGCGAACCATGTGGTGGTCTATCTTGGAAATGGCGAGTGGATCGAGGCGGATCCGACCATGGGCAAGGTCCACCGCTGGGTTTCGAAACCCGAGGATGGCCCGTGGTACGAGCACATGACGGCACACCGCTGGGCCGTGCTTTGTCAGCCGGAGTCCCCGGAGCATGGTGCGTGAATCCGATGCCGCAGTCCTGCTCTTTCTTGCATTCCGGCGGAAGCCCGCCAGTTTCCCGCCATGTCCATCGCGCCGAAGCCGCACAGCGCCCTTCTCATCGTCGGTCACGGGTCCACCGAGAACCCGGACTCGTCCACACCCTATTTCGAGCATGCCGATGAAATCCGCCGGAGTGGTTTGTTCGCGGAAGTGCATTGCTGCTTCTGGAAAGAGGAGCCATCCATGCGCGAGGCCCTCTACATGATCGATTCCGACGAGGTGTATGTGGTGCCGGATTTCATCAGCGAAGGCTACTTCACCCAGGACGTGATTCCGCGGGAACTCCAGCTCAGCGGGCCGACGAGCGTGGTCCGCGGGAAAACGCTGCATTACTGCCTGCCGGTGGGTGTGCATCCGTCGATGACCGGCTTGATCCTCCGCCGCGCGCGTGAGGTGGCACCTGCGGCAAAACCCGGCGAAACCACTCTCATCATCACCGGCCATGGCACAGGGCTGAACCAGAATTCCACCAAGGCCATCCGGGATCAGGTGGACCTCATCGCCGCTTCCGGCGCGGGTTACGCTGCGGTGCTGGACGCCTACATGGAGGAGCAGCCGTTCATCGCGAAATGGGACGAAATGTCACCCACGCCGAACGTGATCGTCGTGCCGTTCTTTATTTCGGACGGGCTGCATTCCTATCAGGACATCCCGGTGTTGTTAGGAATCGAAAACGAGGTGGGGCCGGCGGCGAGCCAGCGCGACGCATTCCGCCAGAATCCGCACCATCTGCGGGGCAAGACGCTCTACTACAGCTCGTCGATCGGAACCGAACGGCACATCGCGGACGTCATCCTTGACCAGGTCGCGGACTTCGACCGGCTGCATCGGGCTGCCGTTACAGGAGCGTGAGGAGTTCTAACAGTAGAAACCATCGAAGACATGTCTATCGCCATTGATCTGCGCAATCTCCTCCGCAACGGCGTCCACCGGATGGGCGAGCTCGAACTGCAAATGGATGTTTACGGATACCCGTATGTCATCTGCCACTGGCGGGATGCCGAACTCTCGACCGAGCCGGCATTTGGCGGACTGGACCTCCATGTGGGTCCGGCGGCGGCGCGGGACATTTCGACGTATGCCGAGGATGGCAGCTACCGTTTCACCAAAGGTCAGACGAATTTGAAACGAGGCTGGGTGATGGCCTTGGAAAACGAGGAGGATCTGCGGCAGGCGCTGGACCAGTTCTATCCGGCATGCCTCGGGTTGTTCCTCGCGCAGAAACAAGGTGTTCTCGGCGTGGAAAACCTGCGCGAAAAGCTCAACCGCCAGACCGGCATGTACCGCTTCGCCCGTTCCATCAGCGACGACGGTGCCCAGCAGCTCGTGAAGCAGGTCTGCGGCCCGGCCCATCAGTGCGCGAAACGCATTCTCTGGAAGCTCGACGACGGGACGCCGCTTGAAGAAAGCGAGGCGAGCCGTTTCAACGGCATCCCCGGCGATCTGTCGGAGCCTCAAGCCATTCCCTTGCTGTGCCGCGAGGCCTGCAACCACTTCGTTGCGGAATGCCGCCGCGTAGCCAAGGAGGAGTTCCAGCAGAAGGAACTGTGATCCCGATCAGGCGGACGGCCTGTCTCATCCATTTTTGGGGGCCGT
>CANBTO010000225.1 GCA_947372405.1 Verrucomicrobiaceae bacterium | reverse complement strand
GTACTGGCCGACGCCGATGGACTTGGGGTCGATCTTCACCAACTCCGCCAGCGGGTCTTGCAAGCGGCGGGCGATGGACACGGCGCCGCGATAAACCACATCAAGGTCGGGGAATTCCTGTGCCGCCAGCTCCGAGGCGGAGTAGACCGAGGCGCCGGCTTCCGACACCACGATCTTGGTCATGTTCAGGTCGCTGTGCTTCTTGATCAGTTCGCCGGCCAGCTTGTCGGTCTCGCGCGAGGCGGTGCCGTTGCCGATGGCGATGGCTTCGACGTCGTGTTTCTTGACGAGCGTGGTGACTTCCACCGCGGCATCGTAGAGCTGGGTGTTAGAGCCGGCGGTGCAATAGAGCACCGTGTGATGCAGCAACTTGCCGGAGCGGTCGAGCACCACCGTCTTGCAGCCGGTGCGGAATCCAGGGTCGATGGCGAGCAGGCGTTTCTCACCGAGCGGCGAGGCTAACAGAAGTTCGCGCAGGTTTTCCGCGAAGACGGCGATGGCCGTCTCGTCGGCGCGTTTTTTCGCCATTAACCGCGCTTCGGTTTCCATCGACGGCATGAGCAGCCGCTTGCAGCCGTCCTCCACCGCGAGGGTCACCTGTTTGCCGGCCTCGCCGTTGGTTTTCACCCAGTCCGGCAGCGCCTGGCGCGTCACGCGTTCGAGCGGAACCTCCACGCGCATGAGGAGGAAGCCGTCCTTCTCGCCGCGGCGGATGGCGAGCATGCGGTGGGACGGGATGGATTTGAACGGCTCGCTCCACTCGAAGTAGTCGCGGAATTTCTGCGCGTCCGTTTCCTCCTCCTTGCCATACATGATCTTCGAGGAAACCGTGGCCTCCTCCTCGTAGGTTTTTCTAACACGACCACGCAAGGGGGCGTCGTCCGCCACGCGTTCGGCGATGATGTCGCGCGCGCCGGCCAGCGCGTCGGCGGCGGTGGACACTTCCTTTTCAACGTCCACGAACTTCGCGGCCTCGTCTGCGGGATCGGCGTTCTGGTTTTCAAGCAGCCAGTCCGCCAGCGGGGTGAGACCGCGTTCGATGGCCTTGGTGGCGCGCGTCTGGCGCTTCGGGCGGAAGGGCGCGAAGATGTCCTCCAGCGTGGTCATCGTCAGCGCCGCATCGATTTTCTTCTTCAGGTCCGGCGTGAGCAGCGAGCGTTCTTCCAGGGACTTCAGGATGGCCGAGCGGCGGGTGTCGAGTTCCGCGAGCTGCAGCATGCGGTCGCGGATGGTGGTGATCTGGACTTCGTCGAGCGAGCCGGTCTGCTCCTTCCGGTAGCGTGAAATGAAAGGCACGGTGCCACCCTCGGCGAGCAGCTTGGCGGTGGAGGCGACGGACGAAAGCGAGATGCCCGTTTCGCGGGCGATGGTGTCGAGATGGTGGGTCATGTCAGGGTGGGGGCGGGATGAAAGCAGGTTCCTCGCGTTCGGCAAGGGGCGAGGTGGGAGTGGTGGCGGGGTGTTCCCGTTTGCCCGCGCAAGTCCTTGAATGCGTGTTTCCGGGGGCCGCAAAAATTTCAGGAAACGGCCGTTTGAAGGGTCAGCTTCAACCTTCCGATGGGTTACTTCAACCAGACGGATTTTAGGTAAGCTTCGTCGGTGAAATCCTCTGGCATGGCTGAGTGGCGGGCCTTCATCGGCTGAGGCAGGGAGGCGAGCAACTGCCGCTCGAACTCCCATGGCGACATGCGGCGGAAGTTCGTGCAGCAGAGCATCCATCCGTCCGGTGCCAGCACCTTGGCGGCCAGCGCGGCGAGTTCGCCGAAGTTTTCCTCAACCCGGAAGACCTTGCCTTTTTCATCGCGTGAGAAGGTCGGTGGATCGAGCACGATGGCATCGAAAACGCGGCCTTGCTTCGCGAAACGTCGCAGCCAGTGGAAGGTGTCGCCCTTGCAGAAATGATGAACCGCCGGGTCCAGCGCGTTGTGGGAGAAATTGCGTTTCGCCCAGTCGAGGTAGGGTTGTGACAGGTCGAGCGTGGTGGTTTCTGCGCCGGCCATTGCTGCGGCCACTGAAAATGCGCCGGTGTAGGCGAAGGTGTTGAGCAGCCGCAGGCCGGGCCGCATCAACCGGCGGACTTCCGCTCGGTTGTCGCGTTGGTCGAGGAAAATTCCCTGCGAGTAGCCGGACTGGAACGAGATTTCATAACAGATGCCGTTCTCGCGGATGAGGAAAGGTTCGTTCACTTCCGGTCCGCAGAGCAGGGCGGGGGACTCCTTCTGATGCTGGTCCAGCCGTTTCCAATAACAGGAAACGTTTTGTCTGCCGAGCCAGTCGCGCACATGCGGTGGGATGTTTCCCCCGGTGGTGGAGAGGAGCCATCGGCTCGCGTAGGCTTCCAGAAACACGCCGGGAAAGCCGTCACCAGCCCCATCCATTAGCCGCACGGCGTCGGTTTCTTCCGTCAGCAGGGATCTGCGTTTCGCAACTGCGGTATCGAAGATGTCAGGCATGTGAGGCGGATGCTAGCGGCGGGCCCTTGCGGTCGCAAGAGCGCCGTCTTTTATGGTTGGAATCCTGACACGCAAATCCAATTGGCTTTCCAGCCTCGGAGTCCATAGCATCCATTTCAGATGAAACCGAATCCATGGATTTTTCCTGCATTGGCGCTGTTCGTCGTCGTCGGCTGGATCGGCGTGCAGAAGAAAACCGCGGCCTCTCTCGAACGCGAAATCTCGCTGGTCACCGAGCGCATCGCGCAGGTGAGGACGGGTATGGATGCAGGCGGCAAGACCCGCGAGGTTGAGGAAAAGGCCCGCAAGGAAAAGGACAGGAAGATCGACTGGAAGGATCTCGCGGGGAAAATCGGTCAGATGCGCAACGGTACGATGCCGGACATGCGGGCGATGATGCACATGCAACGGTTGCTGATGGATCTTTCTCCCCAAGAACTTGGAGCGCAGCTCGATGAGATCGCCGCGCTCGATCTCGACGATGCGGCGAGGAAGCAACTGCAGGGAATGATTACTGGTATTCTATCAGAAAAGGCTCCGCAGATGGTGCTTGAGCGGTTCGGAGAGGATCTGGCAGACGATGACATGGGGCGCTCATGGCAGCTCGGCATGGCGCTCGGCCGCTGGGCGGACAAGGACCCGGCCGCCGCATCGGCCTGGTTGGACAAGCAGATCGCCGCAGGCAAATTCGAAAGCAAGTCCCTGGATGGCAAAAACGAATCGCTTGTCAGATTCGAGAGCTCCCTCGTCGGGGCACTGCTCAAGACCGATCCCGCCGCTGCCGCCGCGAGGGTGGCTTCTCTCCCGGAGGAACAGCGGGTGGAGCTATTCCAACAGGGATTTTCCTTCCAGCTTGAGGCGAAAAACGAGGCGGCCTACGCCAATTTGGTTAGAGGCAGCGTGGCGGCGGACAAGGTCGGTGGCATTCTTGCGGATACGGCGGGCAATCTCGCTGTCCGAGGTGATTACGAGAGGGTGGATGGTTTCATTGCCGCGTCGCAGGCCGGTGATGAGGAGAAGAAATCCATCGTTGAGCAGGTGATGAAAAGCAAGTTGAGCTCTGGAGGGGGATCGGAAATCAAGACGGAGGATCTGGACAAGGCGCGGGCGTGGGCCGCGACGCAGTCGCCCGGTGCTGTGGACAAGGCGACCGGTGAGGTCCTGGCCAGCACAATGTGGCGGGGCGGGGATTTCAACAAGGCTTCGGCGCTTGTGCTTCAATACAACGAAGGCAGCGGCAATGACGAAGTGCTCACCGCCTTTCTGCGCAGTAGTTCGATGCGGAACAATGCCAAGGACCAGGTCGAGGCGCTCATCGACAAAATCAAGGACCCCGCCGTTCGCGAGGAGATCCGCAATCTGCCTCAGTTCAAAAAATAACCCTCACGGCCCATGAAGACGCCCTTGTTTCTAACACTCATCATCCTCGCCGCCGGTTCCTTCTGGAGCGTGAGTGAAAACCGGAATCTGAACGTCCTGCAGGAACAGCACCGGAAGGTGCTGGAGGAGGCGGCAACCCTCGGAGTCTCCGCGGATCTATCAAAACCCTTCGTTTCCACCAAGGCAACGAAGCGGGAGCACGAAGACAGCCAGCGCAAAGTGAAGGATTTCGCCGACACGCTGGTGGTCTTCGCCAAGGAGATGAAGGAAATCCAAAAGAACGGAGGCAAGCCGGACGAAAACACCCAGAAGCGTGTCATGGAGTTGCTGGACGGCATGCTTTCAATGAACGGCGAGGAGTTGAAAACGCTCATCGCCGAACTGAAGGGCCGCAAGGACATGGACGACGAGATGCGCAAGGGCATCATCGGCTTTTCCATCATGATGCTCGCGCAGCAGCATCCGCAGAACGCGCTTGCGCTTTTCACCGAGTCCTCCGATCTCGTGGATGACAATGGAATGGGAAAACATGTGTTGTCCGCCGCTCTAACACAGTGGGCGAAGGACGAGCCGCTCGCCGCGCTGGAGTGGATCAAGAAAAACGCGGACAAGCATCCGGAACTCGTGAAGAACGATGCGAAGCAGGCGGTTGTCATGGGGGCGGCGCAGAAGGACTTCGGGCTGGCATTCCAGTTGGCGGGCGAACTCAAGCTGGATCAGGAGGACTTCCCGGCAACGATGACGATGGCGCGGCTGGCGGACACACCCGAGCGGCAGGCCGAGTTTCTGATCGCGCTGCGGAAACAATCCGCAGGCCTGGCGGACAAGGCTCAGGGTGAAAAGCTCCTGAACCAAGGTCTGGGATCATTGTTCGGCGTGGTTGCGGAATCCGGATATGAAAAGACCATGAATTGGATGAAGTCCGCAAACCTCAGCCCGGAGGAAACCACGGGTCTTGCCGACAAACTGAACTACTACAATACCAAGGCGGACACCGGCAAATGGCTGGATTGGATGTCCACCCAGACCACGGAGGGTGGCACGTCACAAGACAGAATCGGCAATCTCGTCCGTCAGTGGACGGAGAGCGACTACAAGTCCGCCGGTGAATGGCTCACAAAGGCGGCCGCCGGTCCGGTCAGGGAAGCCGCCACGATGACCTACCTCGAAACCGTCGCGCCCTATGACTCCGAGGTCGCGGCGCAGTGGGCGGCGACTTTGCCTGTGGACAAACAGAAAGACGCAATGCAACGGATTTTTGATACCATCGAGCGAAAGGACAAAGCCGCCGCCGCGGAGTTCGCCAGGTTGCATGGGATCGAGGTGAAGTGATTTCCAACCCTCGGGAGTTGACCGGAACAGAAGCCCGCCTAGTTTGCGCGCATGACAAAACAACTCACTTTCCTGGCGTCGGCTCTGGTTTCACTCGCATCTGCAAATGCGGCGCTGGTCGAGCGGGCGGTGGAATACAAACAGGATGGCGCTGTGCTCGAAGGCTTCCACGTGTATGACGATGCGTTTTCCGGCAAACGGCCCGCCGTGCTGGTGATCCATCAGTGGATGGGTCTATCAGACAACGAAAAACAACGCAGCCGAATGCTCGCGGAAATGGGCTACAACGTCCTCGCCGCGGATATTTATGGCAAGGGCATCCGTCCGGAAAACACTGCGGATGCGGGCAAGCTTGCCGGAAAATTCAAAGGAGACCGCGCTCTCTATCGGGCACGGCTGATGGCCGGGCTGGAGGTCTTGAAAAACGACGAACGCACGGACGCTTCGAAGATCGCGGCGATCGGTTATTGTTTCGGTGGCACCGGGGTCCTTGAGATGGCGCGGGCGGGAGTGCCGTTGGCAGGTGTCGTTTCCTTCCATGGCGCGCTGGACGCCGCCGAGGGTTTTGCCGCAAAAGCGGGCGGCGTGCCGGCGAAGATCCTCGTGCTGCACGGTGCGGACGACCCATACGCCCCCGCAGCCCAGGTTTCCGCTCTCCAGAAAGAGCTGACGGATGCCAAGGCGGACTGGCAGCTCGTGCTTTACGGCGGCGCGGTGCATGCCTTCACGCAGAAGGCGGCCGGTGATGATCCATCGAAGGGCGTGGCCTACAATGCTGCCGCAGACCATCGTTCCTGGCAGGCGATGAAGGATTTTTTCGCGGAAATCTTCGGCAAGTGATCCCGCCCTTTGTTCTTGGCAGTCCCGAAATGCGGGATTGAATGGCGGGGCTTTGTTCTACCCACCACTTGACCACTGGATCTGGCTGATCCCCGCGTTTCTCATCGGAGCGTGCATCGGATCGTTTCTCAACGTCGTCATTTACCGCGTGCCTCTCGGCATGTCGGTGAACGAACCGAACCGATCGTTCTGCCCGCTCTGCAAGAAGAACATTCCGATGTGGTTGAATTTCCCGATGGTGAGCTGGCTGTGGCTGCGCGGGAAATGCCGGGAGTGCGGCGCGCCGATCGCCTTCCGCTACTTCGGCGTGGAGTTCCTAACAGCGGTGCTGTTCGTGGTGGTCTGGTGGTTGTTCTCGCACGATCATGCCGCGCCGCAAGTGGTGATTTTTCTATGGGTGCTGGTTTCGCTGCTGGTGTCCATCACGTTCATTGATGCGGAGCACCTGATCATCCCGACGAAGATGACCTGGGTCGGCTCGGTGATCGGCCTCGGTGCCTGCGCGGTGTGGCCGCAGCTCCCGGTGCTGGCGGGTGTGCCGGGTAACTGGCTCTCTGGACTGATCAGCGGCGGCATCGGCTGGGCGGGTGGTTTCGTCGGCCTGTGGTTCGTCGTGGAACTCGGCAAGATGGCCTTCGGCAGGAAGGCGCTGAAGTTCGACAAGCCCGTCGAGTGGCATCTCAAGGAGCCGGTCGGCGATGCTGACCCGATGCTTTTCGTGATCGATGGCGAGGAGATTCCATGGTGGGACATCTTCTGCCGCAAAACCGACAAGCTGATGGTGGAAGCCACCGACATCCGCGTGGACGGTGAATCCGTGGGCGGCGGGAAACTCGTCATCCGCGAGGTGGAAATCGATCTTCCCGATGGCACGACGCGTCACCTTGCCAAGATGAAATCCCTCGACGGCTCGGCCCTTTCCGCCGTGATTCCGCGTGAGGCGATGGGAATCGGCGACATTCATCTGTTAGGAATGATCGGCGCGTTCTTCGGTTGGACCGGCGTGTTCTTCTCGCTCTTCGCCGCGTCGATCTACGCGATCATCGCGGCGCTGATCGGGCGTGTTGGATTCGGCAAGCAACTGCCCTTTGGTCCCTTCCTCGCCATGGGCTGCCTTACCTGGGCCTTCGGCGGCTGGAAGATCTGGGCGTGGTACATCGGTTTTCTCGGGCCGTTGTGGGGGAATTGAATGGATTTCCCGCTTGGAACCCGGGCACGTCCGAAGTGAACTTCCGGCATGGCCGGTGGCAATGAAGGATGGACGGACAGCAAGCTGCTCGCGCGGGCAATCCTGCGCGACCGCGTGGCCAGGCGCAAGGTGATCGGCCGGATGCTGATGTTCGCGCTGCTGATGATGGCGGCTGGCTTGTGGCTCATCAATGGCTGGCTGGCGCAGAGCGTGTGGTATTTCCTGCTGTGGTGGGCCGGATGTGCGGGAGTGGTGCTGCTGGTGATGCTGTTCGCGCTTTACGATGCCTTGGCCGTGATTCGGGAGGAAAGGGACAGGCGGAAGTGATATGTCGCAAGCGGGCGATGGTTTAAGGAAATGACCTTAAAGTTGCCATCCGCGTCGCGGTGCTTGCCGAACAGGGGGGCATGGATGTTAGCTTGCGTCCTTCAAAAGCCCGCACAAACCCATGACTGAAAAACCCCGTTTGTCGTTCTGGCAGGTCTGGAACATGTCCTTCGGCTTCTTCGGCATCCAGTTCGGCTGGGGCCTGCAGATGGGCAACATGTCCGCGATTTTCGAATATCTCCACGCCAAGGAGAGCGAACTTCCGATGCTCTGGCTCGCGGCGCCAC
>CANBTO010000224.1 GCA_947372405.1 Verrucomicrobiaceae bacterium | reverse complement strand
GGCACTCCCATCCAGAATGCGTCCAGACTCGTGACGTGTCCGTTGTAGGGGAACGGCTCCAACCCGAGATCGATGCGGTTGAGGAGCTTCAGGTATTCCATTCGTGGCAATCTGCCAGTGAACTCGACGCGCTCCCGTTCGATCCCATGGTCTCGAAGTTCGTCAACCACCCGCTCACGGGCATGGCCTAACGGAACCAGCAACAACAGGCGCGACCCCGGCACAGCTTTCAGAACACGCGCCCACAACGCCAGAACACCTGCATTGATCTTCGAGAAATTGTTCAAGCATCCCAGCGTCAGGTGGCCGTTCTTCATCGCCGGGAGATCATTCACCGGCTGAGGCTCCACCATTGGGTCATAGCACCAGAAACTGTTCGGCAGGCGCGCCGACTCTTCAGCGTAAAATGCATCATGGTGCCCGGGCGGATCCAGAAATGGATCGGTCAGCCGGTAGTCGATCGTTGAGACTCCTGTAGTGCTCGGGTAGGCCTGCCATGCGACCTGGATCGGTGCAGGCTTGCGTGCAAAGACTGGCAACCGGGAACCGGCCATGTGCATCGTCAGATCCACAAGAATATCAATCTGATCCTCACGCACGAGGTCGGCCAGGCGCTGATGGGAAAACCCCGCCGTGTCCCGCCATACGTCCGCATGAGCCCGCAGTCGCTCCGTCACCGAGTCCGGACGCACGACACCGGAATAGCAGTAAACGGCGAACATCCGGTGATCGTGGTTCGCCAGCAGGGAAATGCTCCCTCCTGCCGCTGTGGCATGCTGGCGGAAGTCAGGCGAAATATAGCCAATCCGCAACCTTCGTTCCGAGTCACGGGAATTGGAGTGGCTTTGAATCAGATGCTTCAGCGGCCGGGCGTGCCGCTCGTCCCAACGCCGTGCCTCGGCGTGGATCGCCAGCGCGTCGTATCCGGGATGAAACTCAAGTGAGTAAACCAGATTGCTGTGGGCTTCAGGGAAGTCGGGTAGCAGGGCGAGCGCCCGGCGATACTCGGCGATGGCCTCGTCGAGGCCGCCCTGATCCTGCAACGCATTGCCAAGATTGCTGTGGACTTCGGGGTAGTTTGGCCGCAGGGCGAGCGCCTGCCGAAACGCAGCGATCGCTTCGTCGAGACGGCCTGCATCCTGCAAGACGCTGCCGAGATTGTTGTGGGCTTCGGCGTAGTCGGGCCGGAGGGCAAGCGCTCGCTGATACGCGACGATGGCTTCGTCGAACTGGCGTGTGTCCCGCAAAGCGTTGCCAAGATTGATGTGAACTTCGGGGTCGTCAGGTCTCAAGGCGATGGCTTGGCGAAATGCAGCGATGGCTTCGGCGGAATTCCCCACGTGCCGCAAGGCATTGCCAAGATTGATAAGAGCCTCGGGGTAGTCTGGCTGCAGTGCCACGGCCTCACGCGAGGCGGCGACAGCCTGCTCGAAGCGCCCCATATCGTGTAACGCTTTGCCAAGATTGCTGTGGGCCTCGGGGTAGTTTGGCCACAGGGCGATGGCCTGCCGCATGAGCGCGATCGCGTCATCGGGATGCCCCGTCTGAAGCGCCAGCACGCCCAGATAATGCACAGCTCCACCGTGCCCGGGTTGGGCCGCGAGAATCCGCCGGTAGAGGTCCTCCGCCACCTGCAGTCGACCCGCCTGATGATGCTGCACGGACAGTTGAAAAGCCTGATCGATGGTCAGTGTCTGGGACATTCCGTGTGCTTCCTTCTCAATCCGGTCAAGCTGGGCATCGCCGTCGCTTGGTTCAAAAGTTTCGTCATGGAAATGAACCGCGAAGCAGCGCAGTGCAAGGATAAGATATAAGTTCCGGGGGGCAGCCACAGTTCGCGGTGTGCCCGCGCCTTCCCGACGGCGAGCAAGCGCCAGGGGATCCAGTCGTGCGGCTTGTGAACGCGGATGGATGAGGAGACCAGTGGAATGCCGGATAGGTTAGAACCGGTGTGAAGGCGTGGGGAAAGATGGTTGCCAGCGAGATCTGGACGGATCGTTCCAGCCACGGTTTGGAGGATTCATTCGTTTGAATCGACGGAGGATTCGAATGAATGAAGGGATGATTTGAATGAATGAGAGGCTCGGCTGAATGGATGGGAGACGGAGATGAAAGCGCATGAGGATCCGGGTTTGTTACGGCACGTCAGTGACTTACGGAAATCGCGCCGCCGATATGACTTGTGAAAATCGGGAAAGAATCGCTTCGACGGTGGGTTTTCGACGCTTCTGAGGGCGGTTGCGTCGAACGACCGAGCGATTCGGTCGTGCAACCGAACGATTCGTCCGTACGACTGAGCGTTTCAGTGGGACGACTGAAAGAACGGCTCGAATGAAGGAAAGGTTCAGTGGCATGAATGAAGGGAGCAGTGGAACGAATACAAGGGGCAAACGTTCGATCGATGCCTTCGGTTAGCTGACGGAACCACGCGGCGGACCCCGCCGAATCAGAGGCTTCGTGGCTGGAAAAGGGTGCAACCAGGCGCTGCGGCAAGGTAGGATGTGGATGCGAAAACGGCGATCTCCCCGGAGGAAGATCGCCGTTGATTGAGTGGCTAAATCCAAGGGTTACGGTGTGGTCACCGCGTTGAGGCGGCCGAAGAGCGTGGTACCGGGGGCGGCTGCGGTTGCTGGAACGGTGGCCACGACGTGGATGAGCGCCCCGTTGGGTGTGGTCACGTAGTTCACGCCATTGACCGTGGTCGTTACTGGCTGGGTGCCCGGAACCGCGGCGGTGTGGCTGGTCCACAGATCTGAAATGCCGAGATCCTTGCTGTATTGCATGTTGAGCGTTGCGTTGCCGCGATTGGCGCCGCTCAGGCAATCGAAGGTGAGGGTCAAGTCGCCGCTGTTCTGACTGACTGTGGGAAGGAACGAGTTGGCGTTGGCATCCTTGTTAGGAGCACCCAGCAACCACGCGAGGCCGTTCTTGACGCCGTCACCGTTGGAGTCGACGTCGAAGGCCGCGCCGCCGGACCATGCGTCATACTGGGTCTGGATGGTGGAGATGGTCGCCAAACCGGTGTGACCGGAGCCGTCATTCACCGTAAAGGTCAGGCCGCTGCCCGCGTTGGTCGGAGTGACGCTGACGCCGGTGAGTTGGCCCAAGGTGAAGCTGGTCGAGGTGCCGGAGAAACCACCGGTGCCACCAAAGGTGACGGTGCCTGTGAAGCCGGTGGCGGTGGCGCCGGAGGAGTCCTTCGCTGTTAGGGTGATGCTGGGCGTGATGGGGGTGCCGACGGTTTGCGGCGAGCCGATAGCGGAGATGTCGAAGTGGTCCACCGGGCCGGGGCCGCCAAGGGAGGTGAGGTGCAGCACGAGGTCGGTGTTGCTGTTTTCCCGCGTGACGTTCGCCGTCCAGCCTAAGGGCAGGCTAAGCGTAAAGGTAGGCAGCGTGCCGATGCCGCCGGGTGCGGTGAGGAGGGTGTAATCTCCGGTTGTGGCACCACTGATGGAATTGATGGTGAGCGTGCAGTTCGCACCGAAGCTGAGTGTCTTGCCGGTGGCGAGATCGAGCTTGTCATGGCTGCCAGGGATGGTGCTGATGTCGAACTCCAGCTTGCCGGTATCGGCGATCGTGGTGTTGCCGCCGATAATACCGGTGCCACCGAGGGTGGCCAAAGCGCTCACAGTGACGGCTCCGGTGGCGGAGGTTTGGTTGCCGTTGATGAAAAGCTTGCCCGCACTGACCGTGGTGGTGCCGGTGTAATTGCTGTTACCTCCCAAGGTGAGAACACCTCCGCCAGACTTGGTTAAGGCAGTCGTGGCAGCTTGAGTGATATTCCCGGTGACGGTAGTGTTTCCGGTGCCTGCGAATGCCAAGGTGGGAGTGCCCGTGCGGGCCACCGCGATGCTTGCCAGAGTAAGTGATCCGCCGCCGGAGATGTTGTTGGTCAGGGTTTCCGTGCCGCTCGCCGAGTTGCCGGTCGTCACGGCACCGATGCTCAGGCTGGTGTTGTTGGCTCCGGTGAAGGTGGTGCTGTTGGTAACGGCGGTGTTGAGCAGCAGCGTGCCGATCGTCATCGTCTTGGCACTGGTGCCGGCGATGGTGGCTCGATCCACATCGACCGTGACGCCTGTGGCAGTCGTCGTCGTCACGGCATAGGGAGTGCTGTCGCTGGCTTTGACGAAGTTCGTGCTCGTGTCGCCGCGCAGGCTCAGGATTGCCGAAGTGGTGTTCCCGACACTGATCCCAGTGGTGCTACCGAAGGCATTTGCTCCGATGCCGACCAAGGTTCCACCCGTGATGGATGTGGCACCGGTGTAATTATTGCTAGTGTTGCTGAGGGTGCGGATGGAACTGGAACCCGCGTTCACACTGCCCGAGATCAATCCACCCGCGCCGGTGATTTGACCCGTGACGTTGATGGCACTGGCTCCCTGGAGAACAACCGACCCGTTGCTTAACGTCGCACTGTCAATATTTCCGGCCAAAGTGAGCGTGTCCGCATCCGCCTGAATGCGGACATTGGAGCTTGCGGTCACTCCGGTGGTTGTAATGGTGCCGTTCCAAGTATTGTTGCCGCTGACGTTTTGCAGTATGGGCGTGCTGGTGGTGTTGTTGGTCAAGGTCAGGGCTTCCGCCGCATAGCTGAGGGCGCCTTGAAGCTGGAGCGTGGCACCGGAGGCCACCAACGTACCATTCCCCGTGGACCCTAGGGCGTTGGCGTTCTGGATGTTGAGGGTGCCACCGGAGATTGTGGTGGTGCCGGAGTAAGTGTTGGTGCCGGCACCGCCGAGAATCCATTTGCCGACACCGGTTTTCGAGAGGCCGATACCGTTGGGGTTGGTGCCGTTGCTGATGATACCGTTGAATGCATTGTCAGCGGTGTTGGTTCCCGATAAAATCAAGAGTCGACCCGCTTCGGCACTTCCGCCGAAAGCAGTGATCCATCTTCCCCCGGTGACAAGCAGATCGGTGTTGATGATCCAATTGTTGCCGCCATTGGCACTGTTGTTGGCCAGGGTATTGTCTCTGAATTCCCAATTGGCTCCTGACAAACGGTCGAGGATTTGGACCTGGCGGGTGTCGAACGTGAGCGTGCCAGTGCCATTGTAAGTGAATGTAGCGGCTTGGCCCGAATCCGAATTACCTCCTGCGAACTGAATCGCACCACCGTCGCCCAAGCTGGAAAATTGGATACCCGTGTTGGTAGCACCTGAAGCTCCTCTGTTCTGAAGATTACCGGTGAAGCCACTGGCATTCCCGAGATTGAGGAGGCTCGAGGCGCTGCCAGGGGTGTGGATGATTGCTCCAGTGCCGGTTGTCGTCGCATAGACGAGATTTCCAGTATTCGCCAGTTGGGCGTTCGCCCCCGAGTTGACGGTAAGCGTTCCCCCAGTGTAGGCCACGCTGCTGGTGAGAGAGCCGGTGCCGTTGAAGGTCACATTCCTGCCGGTTACGCCCCAGGCGTTGGCTGAGGAATAGGTGAGATTACCACCATTGATGGTATCGCCACCTGCGGCACCAGTGACGAAACCGTTGGCGGCGGTGGGTGTAACGACCACAGAGCCTGAGTTGACGACAATACCGCCTTTGAAGGTGTTGGTGCCGGTGAGGGTGAGAGCGTTGGCACCGTTCTTGACCAAGCTCAAGGCACCGGTGTTGTCGGTGATGGGCGCGGAGATGATGATGGGGGCGCTGCCGGCGTTGACATGGAGATTGTCGGCAGTGGTCGTGGGGAGGGTGACGACGCCGGTGCCTGTGGCGGCGATATACATGGTGTTAGCGCTGGCGTTGAGGATGCCGGTGGTGCCGAGATTGTTGCCAGTGGAAACCAGAATGGCACCGGTCGCGGTGATGCCTGAGCCGTTGGATACGGTAAAGTCAATGGCAAGTCCGCCCTGAGTAGCCGCCAGCTTGTAAGTGCTGCCACTCACATCACGGACGAAATAAGGGGTGTTGAGAGCCAAGCCTGTTGGAAGAGTCGTGGCGGTGTTGAAAACGACAGCATCGCCGTCGGCAAAGACGTGAGAAGCCTGGGTGATGACGTCGGTGGAAAAATCTGCCGTGGTCGCCGTAGAGGAGGAGAGCGATTTCAGGGCGGTGATGTTTTTGGTTCCCCCTGACAGAGTGAAGCTGCCTGCTAGTCCCGTTGAGGCAGTGGCGTTCGCGGTGTAGGCGTTGGCGGCGGTCGTCCAAGAACTCTGGAGGGAGGCGGCGATACCGGCCGGAACGACTTGGGCTGATCCGTTATAAACCGCGTAGTCCGATTGTGAGGCCGTATTCCCGGTAGTAGCCCAAGACCCGATAATCTGTCCAGCGGTGGTGGCGGTGGCACCCGTGACGGTTATTAAGTTCTTGGTGGCGTTTACGCCACCAGATGAGGCGAAACTGACCGCCGAGGTTCCGTTGCGGGTGAGGCCGGAAAGAATGATATTCTGTGAAGTCAAATTTGTGTTAGAAGCGTTGTGGATGAATGTCGTCAGACCTCTTTCAAGAGTGACTGCGCCGATCGTTTCAGCAATGACCAAGGCGGTATTCGGAGTATTGGTGGCGATCGTGCCACCGTAGGAAGTGATGGCGGCGCTGCTGATGCGGTCCACCGCGGCCACGTAGTTCTGGATGATGGAACCCCCATTGAGAGTGATGCCGGAGGTATTCAACAGGGCAGTACTTGTGCTGTTCAGTTGCAGTGTGAGACCCGCATTGATGGTGGTGGTGCCCGTCCAATTTCCTGCGCCGCCGAAAGTCAGCGTGTGATTGGTCAAGGGGTTTTGCGCTGTGAACGTCATGTTGGCAGCGCTGGTGCCGATCGAACTGCTGATAGTGGCGGCAGTGACGGAGTTGTTGAGCGTAACGGTATTGTTGGTGCCGCCGAAGGTCAGGGTGTTGTTCTGGATCGTGTAGCCAGTAATGTTGAAAGTGATGCCGCCAGTGGTAATGCCCCCTGCAGCGAGGGATACAGTGCCCGCATTACCGCTGCCCGGGACTCCACCGAAGAAGGCGGAGTTGAGGGAGTTGTCCCATTGGGTATCTGCACCGCCGAAGGGGCGGTTGTCCCAGTTGGAGGTCGTGAGATTGTCCCATGTGCCATTCCCGCCATCGGCATTGGCGGTTGATGTGTTTCCATCCCAATAGAGGGCCTGACCATGAGCGGAAGTAGCGAACAGCGCGACGATGGCGGCGGCGAAGGAATAGGAGAGGCGGGCGGTGGATAGGATGCGGGGTTTCATGGCAATGGGTTGGGATGGATCCATCAGTCAGGTTCTTTTTCACAAGGGAAGGGCACGTGCGTGCGAAGTCGTGACGACAATTCCATGTGGACAGTCGCCGGGCGTATAGCAGCTGCCAAGGAGAAAGAATTCATTTATGCGGAATTCGAACGCGGATTTGCGGCAACTGCTGCCCGCCTCTAGGCGGGATTGGAAGTGCCCGTCGATGCATGGAAAACCGAAGTGGATTTGTACAGCAGGAAACGGAGGTAACAGAGGTAACAGAGGCTGCGATTTCAGGACTCATCGGAAGGGGGAGGGGACTGCAGTCGTGGTCATTCATGGAGCGGCGGAACAGCTTGCCCGGCGTGGCCTTGGCGAAGACGGGCGTCCGCCGACGTCCATGTAAAGCCAATGAACCGCGCATCCGCTCATCCCATTACCAGCTCATGGACGTGGGCGAACATGTTTCGCCCTTCCTTGTTTTTTGCCCACCACTTTCAGTTACACCAAATGAGATGCAACGGATTTCTGGACCGGTTTGTTGCTTATTTTAGGGAGAGGATTTGGGCTTCGAATTGGGCTGGGGTTTGGTAGCCGATGGCGGAGTGCTTGCGGTGTGTGTTGTAGTAGGACTCGATGTAGGCGAAGATCTCGGTGCGT
>CANBTO010000223.1 GCA_947372405.1 Verrucomicrobiaceae bacterium | reverse complement strand
GCCGGTGTCCGTCGTTGCGCCGATCCCGTTCGAGAAAGCCACAAGGTATCGGCCTTCGTTGAGCCGCTTCATTTGCTGCCGTTCGATTGGGATTCCGTATTGAATACCGCGGAAATTCGCTGGGAATTGGAAAAAATCGGTAAGGTGATCGGCCCTTATGATCTGCAACTCGCAGGGCAGGCGCTCGCGCTGGATTTGACACTCGTTACTCACAACACACGGGAATTCAAACGTGTGCCCGGCCTGCGGATCGAAGATTGGGAAATGACGCCGCAATGAAAAACCCCGCTGCGGATCGAACCGGAGCGGGGCTTTGAAAATCAGACGATCAAAGGCGGATCAGTTGCTCCAAGTGTAAACGTCGTCGCCACTCTTGCCGCTCAAAGTAACGCCATCTGCGCCATCACTCCAGCAGGCCACACGGCGACCGTTCAAGGTTTTCGTTTTGGCATCGGGAGCCTTCGGCTTCACGGTGACTTTTTCATCGTAGTCGCCATCCATCACGACTCTGTAACCCCCGCCCCAAGGATCATAAAGCCCTGTGATGCTCTTTCCATCCGTATTGTAAATAAGGCCGTTCTTGTTTGCTTTTCCTTCCTTGGCGTTGAGCATCTTCACGGCACGCGTGTTCATGGGAGTGGCACTCACCTCCAGTCCCAGCAGCACCGTCACCAAATCCTTACCTTCAGCCTCAACGGTGCTGATGCCGGAGGAAGCTGTGTCGGCCGTAGCGGTCGTCGGCATGCTGCCGTATTCGGTGAAGAAATTGTTCACGGCGGATTCGACGGCGACCGCCGTGGCTTGCGCCGTGGTTTTCTTCGCTTTCTGGACGGCATAGTTGCCAGCGGCGAATCCGGCTGATGCAAGAATGGCAATGATCGCGATAACGACGAGCAATTCGACCAAGGTGAAGCCGTGTTTGCGACGGGAAGGTGGGATTTTCATGTTGAAAAGAGGATGAATTTTGAGGGACGCGGAGCAAACACAAATTTCCAGTGCTTGCAAAACGCACCGGATTTTTTCGCATTCACATGGTAAACACCTAGGCTCGAATTCGGGGACGTGCAACATTTTATTTCAGCCTTTGCCGTTGCGGTGGGAAACGCGCGGCGGCAATATCTTTCCATGCCCGGCGGAAATTTCCGAGATACGATTCTCGAATACATGCGATCCCACCCCACCCAGCCGATGACCAAATCATCGCTGGCACGCAATCTCGAAGTCCCCGTGGAACGCCGCTCGGAACTGCGCAAAGCCATCGATACCTTGGTGAACGAAGGTGCCATCGAGGAAAAAAAGAAAGCCTGCTACATGCTGCGCGCCAAAACCGGCAACTCCCTGACTGGACATCTGAAATTCCACCCCAAGGGCCACGCCTTCTTCTTCCCGGAGATGACCGACGAAGCGAACCTCGCCACCGGTCTGGATCTCATGGCACTCAACCGCGTCCACGTCCCTCGCCGCGACACGGGCACAGCCTTGGACGGCGACCGGGTGCTCGTTTCCATCCAGAAACCCAGCCCCAAGCGTCCCTTCCGCACACGCAGTGAAATCGTACCGGACGCGCCGGACGAACCGCGCGGCAAGGTCGAAAAAATCCTCTCGCGCCGCTCCGGACGCTTGGTCGGCATCTATTGCAAAAAGGCGAACTTCGGCTGGGTGGATTGCGATGACAAGGCCATCGACGGCCGCATCGAAATCACGGGTGACACAACGGCCCAGCCCGGACAGATGGTCGTCGTGGATCTGGAAAACTGGAACGATCCGAAAATCACACCACGCGGCCGCATCATCGAGGTGCTCGGCTGGCCCGGTGATCCCGGCGTGGACATGATTGGCGTGATCCACCGCTTCGGCCTGCGCACTTCGTTTCCGGATGAAGTGCTGGCCGAGGCCCGCGGCGTGCCGGAGAACCCCGAGCCCGCCGAAATCGCCCGCCGCAAGGACTGCCGGGACAAGCTTGTCATCACCATCGACCCCGCCGACGCGAAGGACCACGACGACGCGATCTGGGTGGAGAAGACCCGCGACGGCTGGACGCTCGCCGTCCACATCGCCGATGTCTCCCACTACATCAAACCGAACAGCCCGATGGACAAGGAAGCCATCGAACGCGGAAACTCGACCTATCTGGTGGACCGCGTGCTGCCGATGCTGCCGGTGGAACTCAGCAACGGCATCTGCTCGCTGAAACCGAACGTAGACCGCCTGACGAAGTGTGCGTTGTTGGAAATTTCCGCCGAGGGCAAGATCACCAAGGCCACCTTCATCGACGCCGTCATCCACAGCCGGGCGAAGCTTTCCTACGAGCAGGCTCAGGCCATACTCGACGGCAAACCCGCTCCTGAGGGCTCGGATCCGACGCTTTCCGGCATGGTCAAAGAAGGGTGGAACCTCGCCTCCACCATGCGCCGCAGGCGTTTCGCGAACGGCGCTCTCGATCTCGAAATGCCGGAGATCAAGATCCGCCTCGATGACAAGGGCCGTGCCTGCGCCGCAGATCCGGTCATTCACACCGAGAGCCATCAACTCGTGGAGGAATGCATGCTCGCCGCGAACGAAGCCGTTGCGAAAATCCTCCGTGAACGCATGAAACCCGCTGTCTATCGGATCCATGAGGACCCTGAGCCATCGCGCCTGATGGACTACACCGAAACCGCCAAACAACACGGCTACCGTCCCGGCGATCTCACCAACCGTGCCCACATCCAGAAATTGTTAGACGACTCCAAGGGCAGCCCGGAGGAGCACATCATCAAGCTCGGCCTGCTCAAGAGCCTGAAGCGCGCAGCCTACTCCGCCGACCCCATCGGCCACTACGGTCTGGCGAAAGGCGACTACTGCCACTTCACCAGCCCCATCCGCCGCTATGCGGACCTCATCGTGCATCGCGCGCTCCAGCCATTGCTCGCCAATCCGCCACCGAAGAACGACACTACTCCCTCGCAAAACGATCTGCGCGAGATCGCCCGCCATATCTCGGACACCGAACGAACTTCCGCCGAGGCCGAGAGCGAGACGAAGCAGATCAAACTCTTCGAATACCTCCAGCGCGTCGCCGAAATGCACGACCCGCATGTTTTCGACGGTCTCGTCACAGACGTCCGCCCGATGGGCTTGATGGTGGAAATCCCGGACATGGGCATCCGCGGAGTGGTCAAGCGCGAGGAACTTCCCGAAGGCCGCTGGCGGCTCGAAGCCCATCGCGGTGCATGGGTTTCCTCCGATGGAAAAGTCATCGCCATGGGCATGCGGATCCCGCTTCATGTCACCGGACTGGACCGCGAGAAACGTTTCGTGGATTTCTCCGTCGCCGGCCGCCCGACCAGCGAGGGCACGCGTCCTTTAACAGCAAAGCCCGCGCCGAAGGCGGCACCGGCCTCAAAGCACCACGCCAAACCCCAGCCCAAGCCCGCAGCCCATGCAGGCCCTCCGCAATCGTTCCGCAAGAATCAGCCGCCGAAACGGAAGAAGCGCAGGTAGGACCGTTAACCGGCCTTGGCCGGAACAATCAAGGTTGGCACGGCGGCCTTGCGTACCATGCCCTCCGCCACGCTGCCTAACAGCAGCGAAGCAATGACGCCGTGGCCGTGCGAGCCAAGCACCACAAAGTCCGCGCCGCTTTCCTTCACGTAGTCGAGCAGGGCGTGGAGCGGACTACCCTCGGCAATCTGCGTGGTGGCGCTCGGCAGATCCGGCGTCACCTGCGCTAGCAGTTCCTCCAGCTTGGCGGCAGCTCGGCGCTTCGCCTCTTCCTGATAGGCGTGCAGCGCGGGAAACTCATCGGGAGTGAAACCATAAGCCGTGTAGCTGGGCTCCGGCTCCACGACGTGGAACAGGTGCAACTGCGCCCCGAATGCTTTTGCCAGTCCGCTGGCCATTTCAAGCACCCCGGATGTGGTGTTTGAAAAATCTACTGCGACAACAATGTTTTTCATGGCATGTCTAACGAAGCACGGAGTGATGCCAGACGCAACGGCTGAATGGACATTGCGCTTAAAAAGCAAAACCATGCACAATCGCCGTTTGGCAAACGCCGTGTCCTGCTCCAGACTCCCGCCGCCATGATCCGCTTCCTCCACACCCGCATCCGCGTCCGGGATCTCGACAAGTCCGTCGCATTCTACTCGGCGCTCGGATATACCGTCCGCGATTTCAAGGACTCCCCGCAAGGCAACCGCCTCGCGTTTCTCGTCCTGCCAGAAAACGACGTCTTCCTGGAACTCTGCCACTCTCCCGAATACACGGCGACCTGCCCGGAGGACCTGATGCACACCGCACTCGGCGTCGATGACATCATCGAATACTGCGACAAGATCGAAAATGCCGGCATCGAAATCTGGCCCTCCGCATGGCGCGAGAAATTCAGTTCCGGTGCCCGCAAGATGGCCTTCGTCACCGACCCGGATGGCTACGAGGTGGAGATTCTGGAGAACTGAATTCTCACATCCCCGTCAGCACTTCGGCAACGGCGCGGATGGTTTCATTCACCGCGAAGGCACCAGCGGTCAGCACCACGCGCGGGTTTCCCACGAAATCCATGGAATTCAGCTCTTCCGGCCCTTGCACGATCAACGCGGACTTTCCCCTGCGCAGCGACGTTTCCAGAAGCGCCTCGCTGGACGCCTCCCCGGCCTGTCCAACGATCACCGCACAGTCACAAGTCACGAGCCGTTTTTCCAGGGCGTCTTCTCGCGAGACCATCGCGGGGGAGACCGTGTCCATAAAACTGACTCGGGAATCCCGGTAGCGGAAACGCAACTGCTGGAGCAGCCACCCGATCTTTTTCGGTGACAGTGTCGTCTGGCACACGACGCCGAAGGCGGGAGAGAATACCAACCGAGCGGTATCCGTTGTGTCTTCGATGATTTTGATTCCGGTACCACTCCCTGCGAGAGCTTGGCTTTCTGGATCTTCGTGCCTGCCGATCACTAAACCTTGGGCACCTTCCAACCGAAGCAGGCCAAGAGCCACCTGGGCACGCCGGACGTGAGGCGAGGAAAAATCCTCAAGCGCATGCCCGGCGTCTTCCCAGTCCCGCCGCTGCTTGGGAGAAATCCCAGCATAGGGAATCGCCACTTTGCGGAATTTGAAGAAATCCGCTTCCTCGACATTTTCCACAATGCCTTTTTCTGCCAGCAGGGCGCTCACGCCGCGATCCGGCATGAATCGTCCGGCCACTCCGATTTTCCATTTTTCCGCCAGCGCCAACAGTCTCAACAAGGCGGCTCCGGCATCCTGGTCCATGCCCAGAACACCAGCCACCTCGAGGGTTAGCCTGCGCCCGGATGGCGGCATGAAACGTTTGTCATCCAAGGTCCTTATGACTTTGTCGCACAAAGTTTGTGGGCGTGAAGTCGGGTGAAATCGTTGCATGGCGGAGAGCTTTGTATCACAAAGCTTAATCCAAGCAAGCGGATTATTTGCCGAGGCCGAGAATTTGTTCGAGCACACCCAGATATGCGACGAAAGCCTCGCGGCCGGCGGCCGTCAGCATATAGAGCGTCTGAGGCCGGCCATCGCCCGTGAGTTTCTCACCGCTGATGAATTCCGCTTTTTCCAAAGTCCGAAGGTGGGTGATGAGATTTCCGTCAGACATGTCGAGCTGCGCCTTCAGATCTTGGAATGCCCAAGGATCGGCACGCGAAGCCAGCAGCGTCATGATGGAAAGCCGCCCCTTCTCGTGGATCGTCCGGTCCAATTGGGAAAAATCGATCATGCCGTGGGATTTTCGCGCTCACCCGTGGTGGCGATCAGTCCGCCGTAAACCAAGTGGAATCCTCCGAAAGCGATGGCCATGAGCCGCGAGCCGTTCACATGCAACGACCAAGCGGATGGCACCTGGACCACGCCGGTCACACTGGCGATGCTTCCCACACCAAAGATCACAAACGCCCACCCAAGCCACACCATCGACTTCGGCGCGAACTCACGGATGGCCAGCAGGGCGAGCCCATAGTGGACGATCCACATGCAGGCCGCAGGCTGATCGGCGTTTTCCATGCCGCCACGGATGAACAACAAACCGAGAAACCCGCCCGCAATGAGCGAGGGAAGCGCCCCGCGGAGGGCGAGCCGCAAGCCGGAACTCCAGAACGGCCGATGGTGAACGGTTCTCATCCGGATGATCTGAAAAACATTGAAAGCCAGCACCAGGGCCAGTCCGCCCAACCACCAGCCCGCCCAACCCCAGCCATGGCGTCCCTCCGATGCCCACGCCGCGGCCAACGCCACTGCACCTCCGATCATCGCCGTCTCTCCGGACAAGGCCCTGAAAATCGTGGCCCTCTCCATCATCGAGCGGATCACCCGCAACTGCTCCGCCGCATCTTCGCGTGTCGTCATGCCATTGCTTTGCCACACAAAGCCGGATCGAGGCAAGAGCCAAAACACGGGTTTCCGACGCCAGACCAGCTAGAACGAAACCGTCTGCATCAGGCTTGCCACGTCTTCCGCCGCTTTGGATTTTTCCGATGCGGAGCGAATGCGGTAACTCGCCGTGCGGCCGTCAGGCGCGGTCAACCGGAAGGTCTCGGTGCTGTATTGGGCCGGATGGCCATCGGAATGATCCTCGGCGATATAGTAACGCACCTTCCTGCCGGCGAGTTGGAGGCTTTGCCATGGTTGGCTGACCTCACCGGGGGCATAGGAGTTTTTCCGCGCATCGAAACCCAAAGAAGTGTAGGGAGGAGGGATCGGTCCGGCGGTTTGGAAAAGCTGAGGCGAGCCAAAAACCGTGAGTTGCCGGTCATGGTTCGCGGGATCCTCGTAGCGGAGCGCATAGCCTCCCTTGGGCCCGACCAGCAAACGTGGCTTGCCCCATCTTTTTTCGAGAGCCGGCGAGCGCAGGACAGGAACCGTGATGCGGCCCGGGTCACGGTTCACAGCGGAAGCATGCTCGTCCATCAGATTGAAAGGGTTAGGGTCGATGCCGTCTGCCCTGCCTGGAACGAAAGTGGTGCACTGGCAAAGACATAAAGCACAGGCCATGGATGCGAGAAGAGATTTCACGCCGCAGCTTTGAGTCAAGTCCGCGGTGTCGGCAAGAATGGAAAACCGGGAAACCCGAAGTTCCCGGATGATTAATGTGATGGGAATCACCCGTTCTTGCGGCTTGCCGCGCCGAAATTAGCTCCCTAGATTCCCGCCGTCATGAGCCTTCCAATGTCTCGTGTCCTGCAAATTTTCCAAACCCGATGAGCGCCAAGAAATCCAACACCAGCCACGACCACGACGCGGTCCACAAACCTTCCAAGGAATTTTCCTCAAAGGCACGCATTCCTTCAATGGCGGCCTACAAGAAACTCTATCAGGAGTCCATCGCCAAACCCGCGGACTTCTGGGCGAAGGAGGCGAAGGAACTCGTCTGGCAGAAGAAGTGGACCAAGGTACTCGATTGGAAACCGCCTTTCGCGAACTGGTTTGACGGAGGAAAACTCAACGTCTGTGAAAACTGCGTGGACCGCCATGCCAACGGCCCGCGCCACAACAAGGCCGCCATCATCTGGGAAGGCGAACCCGGCGACAAACGCACCCTTACCTACGGCCAACTCCAGCGTGAGGTCAGCCGCTTCGCCAACGTGCTCGAGAAAAAGGGCGTCAAGGCCGGCGACCGCGTGTTGATCTACATGCCGATGATTCCGGAAGCTGCCATCGCGCTGGTAGGCTGCGCCCGCATCGGCGCCGTACACAACGTGGTCTTCGGCGGTTTTGCTTCGGAAGCCATCGTGGACCGCCTCGAAGACTCCGGTGCCACGACCATCATCACCGCGGACGGCGGCTGGCGGCGCGGCAAGATCGTCGCTCTCAAGCCCGGCGTCGACGAGGCG
>CANBTO010000222.1 GCA_947372405.1 Verrucomicrobiaceae bacterium | reverse complement strand
CTGATCAAGAACTCCAATGACCATGCCGCGATGCTGAAGCGCCTTGAGGAGCTCATGATTGCCGATCCCAAACCCAGCTCAAAAGAGGATGAGGAGCTGGAACTCCGCGCTTTCCTGATCGCGGACTATGAAAGCCGCACCGTGAAAATTTCCGGAGTCACACCGGCGGAGGCGATTCGCTTCCGCATGGAGCAGTCATCGCCGGCAGACTCCGCAGAGAAGCCAACGACTATCGAGAGCACCGCACGTTGATCGGACAAGGTAAAGTCAAAGAGCTTTTCAGAATACCATGACCTCCGGCCGTGGCCAGTTCTCCATGGAGTTCAGCCACTACGCGCCTTGCCCGAAAATCGTCTCAGAGGATTTCATCGCCAAGTCTGCTTTACGGTTTGCGAAGTGCTTCGTCGCTTCGATTTCCCGTGGTTTTTTC
The DNA here is from genome assembly GCA_947372405.1 of Verrucomicrobiaceae bacterium. The sequence continues at coordinate 7,405 of CANBTO010000222.1, read as the reverse complement.
GTGGCTCAAGGTCCGGATTCCGGTTTATGAAGCGCGCGGTGATGCCGACTCAAGCGCTCAACATTCTGCCACGGCCGGCAATGGCCGGGGAATTCGTACCGGAGGATTATTTCCGGAAGCTGGACCGTGCTGAGATCCGCCGTGAGCGCAGGCCGCTGGAGGTGGATCTCGGTTGTGGTGACGGATCGTTTCTCATGGAAATGGCGCGGCATCATCCGGAGGTGGATTTTCTGGGAGTGGAGCGTCTGTTAGGGCGGGTGCGCAAGGTATGCAAAAAAATCACCCGGCGGAATCTGGAGAACGCGCGGGTGCTGCGGCTGGAGAGCCGGTATTTCACCGAGTGGCTGCTGCCGGAGGGCGAGGTCTCGCGTTTGCACCTGTTGTGCCCGGACCCGTGGCCGAAGCTGCGGCACCACCGGCGGCGGTTGGTGCAGTTGGATTTTCTGGAGGCAGTTCGGCGGGCGCTTGCTCCGGGCGGGGAGTTTCTTTTCATGACCGACCACGAGGAATACTTCCACTGGGTGGAGGAGAAGGTGGCGGAGTTCGGCAGGTTCGAGCGGCTGGAGTGGACGGAGGATTCGTTTTTCTATCCGAAGACGGATTTCCAACAACTCTGGGAAAGCGAGGGCAAGTCGATGTGGCGGCTGCGCTGCCGCAAGCCGCTCAATGGGGCTTGAGCAGCAACGGCGCGCCGCCGAGGAAACCCTCGAGGCGGAGGTTGCCGGCTTCGTCCACTCGTAGCGTCACGCCGCCGGAGCGGGCCTGGTCGATGACATGGATACCGCGGGATTCCCAATACGCCACCGAGGCGGGCGGAAGGATTTCCTCGACAGGGTAAGGCGAGTTCGAGGCGATGATGGCCTGCGGATGGACGGCATCGAGAAAGCGGTCGCAGAGCGAGAAGTCCGTGCGGTGCCGGCCGGCGATGATCACATCCGCGGCGAGGTCCTTGTGGAAGTCCAACAGCTTCATCTCGGTGCCCATGCCGGCGTCACTGGTAAAGAGGATTTTCCAGCCGTGCCAGTGCAGGCGGTAGATGGCGACGCGGTCATCGGCCAGCGCGTTGTATGCGAGCGGGTCCGGCGCGTGCAGGATTTCCAGCGTGGCTCCATCGGGAAATGCAAGCGATCCTGAAGCGGCGGCGATTTTTGTTAGCACGCCTGCCTTTGGTCCGTCCTCCACCCATGAGCGCAGGGCCGGACTGCGGGCGAGCTTCACCGGCAGCAGCGCCTGACGGATGGGAAAAGCCTGCCAGACAGGCGAACCGCCGCCGAGGTGTCCACCATCCGGGTGGCTCAGCACCACCGAATCCGGCTCGATGCCGAGTTTCCTCAACGATGGCGCGACGATCCGCTTGAAGTCCTTGGCGTCCCCGCAATCCATCAGCACCGCGCCTTTGGGGCCGGCGGTGAAACATGTGGCACCCGACCCGTGGTCGAGGTCGTAAACCAGCAGCATCGGCCGCGTCTCCCGCCACACCTGGAAGTGCCCGCCTGGAATCGCCGAAAATCCCTCCGCCAGCCAGACGCAGACATCCGCGACTTTTCCGTTGGCGAAGTTCACCCCGCGGGAAGCCTCTGGCAGCAGCGGAGACAGTGCGGCCGAGAGCAGGGCCGCGGACAACAGGATGAAAATCGGGATCGTCAGGAACAGGCCGGCGATCACCGACACCGGAGTGATCAACCCGAAATGCCATGCTGTTAGAGGCGCGGATCCCACACCGGCGGCCAGCGAGACACCGAGCGATTGCGCCACGTTTCTGCGCAGGCCGAGCCAGAACGTCTGCCAGCGGCTCATCAGGCGTGTGGGCATGTGAAGTTCCGGGACGGCCAGCCATGCGAAGGCCTTGGAAGCCCAGGCCGTGCCCACCGCGATGGCGGCCACGACGCCGTAGGAAAGCTGCACGCCTGGTTGGAAAAGCAGACGTCCGTCCCAAAGCATCGCCACTAACAGAACGGCTCCGAGCGCGTTGAGCAGGTCCGGTTTTCTGCGGAAAACGAAGGCCCCCAGGAACACCGCCGCCATCCACGCCGAGCGCACTGCCGGGGCACTGTTTCCGGTGATCCACGAGTATCCGAAAATCAATGGCAGCAGGATCAGCACCGCCTTGCGCCGGGGCACGCCCGCCCAAGCCAGCAGCAGCCAGCCGATGCTGCCCACCATCGCCACATGCATGCCGCTTACGGAAAACGCATGCAACGTGCCGCTGTTCCGGAATGCGGCGATCAGGACATCCGCGTCCGGCGGTGTCTCGCCGATCACGATCGCGCGGATGACTTCGGCTTCCTGTGATTCCGCCGCCAGGCCCGCCGTCACGCGGTCACGGAAGCCATGGCGGATCTTCGCGCCCATGGCCGCCCAACGCCCGGTTTCCATGGTCCCGCCGAGGTGCGCCGCATGGAAAACCGCCGAAACCCCCTGCGATCTCAGCCACGCGGCGCGGTTGAATTCCCCTGGGTTTCGAGGTTCCGGCAGCGGGCCGAAGTTTCCATTGGCCGCCACCAAAGAGCCCGCCACCGGCACTTCTCCACGGCCTTGCCACCAGACGATGGCCCCGTCGTGCCGGCCCTCCGTCACTTCCACCGGAGCGGACCAGAAGCGCTCTTCTCCTTGAGCATCCCTGAGCACCACTCCTCGCAGCGAGCCGCCATGAACCCGTGACATCTCGGCTTCCGCCGTTCTGCGGATTCCGTCACGCCAGGCGAAACACGCGGTCGCCAGCCACCCGCAGAGCAGCAGTGCCAGCCCTCGCCTCCAGCCACCGCAGATGGAGGCGGCAACGCAGAACGCCGCTCCTGTTAGCAAACCAACGCCCGTGCCGCAGGCCGCCGCCGCCACGCAGGAAGCGGCCACCACCGCAGCCGCGAACATCGGATGCCTGCCACAAAAACCCGCCAGCCAGCCGCAGAAACCGGGGTTGTTCTTCTGCATGGGCAGGCTCCATCAAGCTCAGGCGTGGCTTTCCGGCTCTTCCCCGGAATATGCGGGCGCTGTCTGCGCCTCATGCATCCGCCTGATGTAGGCCTCCTCTTCCGCAGTGGTCCATTCCTGAAGCTTGTGAGTGGCGTTCGCCGAGTGGCGGGTTCCGGGAAACTGTTCGACCACCTGCTGCATGATCGACATGGCGGACGCACGGTCCCCCTCCACTTCGTCATACAATTCCGCGAGGCGGAAAAGGAAATACGCCGCGTCGTTGATCTCCCACTCCTGGCTTTCCAAGGCATAGCGGATGGTCGCGATCGCGGATGCCGCGTCGTTGAGGTTGTCCTTGTAGATCTTGGTGATTTCCACCCATGGCAGGCGGTTCATCGGATCCGCTGCTGCAGCCTGTTTGAAGGCTTCGATGGCTCCTTCGTAATCGCCTTGGGCCAGGAGTGACCGGGCATCGTGCATCACGTCGTGTTCCATCATTTCCGCGCTGTCATAGACCGCATGGGTCACACGGTGGGCGAAGGTTGGCAGCAACTCCAACACGAAGAAAATCCCCACCAGTCCGGAGGTGAGGAACACCAGCAGGATGCCGCTGAAAATCTTCAGGCCCTCCAACCCCTTGATTTCACCCGCCATTTTCGCGACCTTGTCCCCAGGATCTCCGGCGATACGAAGCTTCTCCACCTGCTCGGTTTTAGTTTTGATTTCTCCGCTGGTGTGCGCAAACCACAACCAGCTTGTGCCGACAAGCAACGCCAATACCCCATACATCAGCCATTTCATGATCGGCTTATCTAGCGGCAAATCCGCCTTGGACGGAAGCAAAAATTCCCGGATTCGCTCCCGATGTTGAAATTCCACCTTCCGGAACCATCCGGCTCACATGCGGCGCGCGTTGCGGCCCTCGTCGATAAGCTTCCAGAAATGCTTCGAGTTCGCCAGCGCCTCGTCCTCGGCCAGCGGCATTTTCGAGCGGAACATGAAATCCGAAAACGTGCCCTTGTGCAGCACGCGGTGGACGATCACCGAGCCCTCCTTCACCTCGAAGTAAAAGCGGTGGTCCTTCGCCCGGAAACGGTAGAGCACCCTGCCGTCGCGCTCGATCTTGCCGAAGCGCTCGCCTGATAGATTGGCCAGGTCCTCCTTGCCGACCTTGAACTCCTCCAACAATTCGAGTTGCTCGAGCGTGCCAAGACTCGATAGCTCCGCAGCGCTGATTTCATTGAAAACGATCTGAAACACCCCGGCAACCTAGTCGGCGCGGTGCCGGGAGAAAAGAGCAAAGAACAGCCCCACCCTCAAACGAAGGGACGCAGCGGTATGGCACGGGATTTCTCGCGCCCGCGGCCCTCGTCCTCAAGCCTGTCCCCGTGACCAGCGGTCCCCGGAACAGGCGGTGCCGTCCACTTTGTATTGTTGCGGTGCCCTTGTTCATCCCAAGGGGGCGGCGGCGGAGATTTTGAACCTGCAGTCGATGGCGGCGGAATCCGCAATTGGCGACTGTCGCAGGGCCACCTCGTTTTGAAATCGTTGGTTTCCAAGCGCATTTACGGAGACTGCGGACTGATGTTGCTGCGTCTCGCAGCAACATCACTTTGCGGCGAGACTCCGCAACCAACTTTTCTCACGGCCGGCCTTGGGAAACAGGCACATCCAATATGAGGTGGCCCTAGAGACTGTCGGGATTGATCTTGCCATGGCCCGGGTAAAAGTAAACCCTGTGGTAATTCGGAAAAAGTAGCCATTACGGTCGCGGAAGGATCGCGTGTCTCGCCGAACGGATCGCAGTATCAACAGGTGCAATATCATGAAAACAATCATAAAATCCCTACGCTACCCGAATACCATCACGACCGGTCTAGGAGCCATTCTTCTGGCTTTGGTTTCCGTTCCCGGCGCAAGCGCGCAAGACAACACCAAGACCGGAGCCAAAGCCGGGATCAGTTTCACCACAGGTGATAACAATACCGCGGATGGCTTTGCGGCCCTCCAACTCGACAAATCCGGAAGCAACAACACTGCAAGCGGTGCCTTCGCGCTGAACGCGAACACCTCTGGCAACTTCAACACCGCCACCGGTCGTGATGCGCTGCTCCTTAACAAGACAGGTGCAAGCAATGTGGCGATGGGCTACCAAGCTCTTTCGAAGAACATCCTCGGCAACTTGAACACGGCCATCGGAGACGGAGCGCTGTACAACAACAAGGGCAGTCAGAACATCGCGTTAGGAGAGGACAGTGGATTCAACCTCACCTCCGGCAGCAACAACATCGACATTGGAAACATGGGCGTGGTCGGAGAATCCGGCAAAATCCGCATCGGCACCGTCGGCAGTCACAAGGACATTTTTCTAGCTGGAATCATTCATGGCGATGGCTCGGGATTGACCGGCATCACCGGCAGCAACCTCATGGCGAACAGCGTGACCAGCAGTCAGATCGCCAATGGTGCGGTAACAAGCGCTAAATTGGCCCCCAATCTCATCATCACTGGCAATCTGACGCTTCCCGAGACCACTCCCGGTTCCGGCGCGATCCTTGTCGGAGGCAGCACGCTGTTGCAATCCTACGGCGCGTCGAATCTCTTCATTGGGATCAGCGCGGGCAATCGCACCATGAGCGGAATCCAAAACACGGCCTGCGGTGTCGATTCGCTGAATTCCAACACCACGGGATATAGCAACACTGCTTGCGGCACCGGCGCGCTTCACACCAACACGACCGGCACCTACAATACGGCAAGTGGTACCCAGGCTCTCAATTATAACAGCACCGGCTACTATAATACAGCCACTGGCAGGGATGCTCTCCGGTTCAACACGACTGGCAACTATAACACGGCAAGCGGCGTCCAGGCACTGTATGCCAATACAACAGGCAGCAGAAACATCGCCCTGGGTATCAATGCCGGAGATTCACTCACCACTGGCAGCAACAACATCGACATCGGCCACCATGGGATTGCCGGCGAGTCCGGAATCATCCGCATCGGCACCAGCGGGACGCATACCGATACGTATCTATCAGGCATCATCCACGGCAACGGTTCGGGGCTAACGGGTATCACGGGGTCCAGCCTTACCGCGAACAGCGTGACGGAAACGGCGATCTCCAGCGGATCTGTGACGAACGCCAAGCTGGCCGCCAACGCCGTCCAGAGCACGAATATCGCCAACGGCGCCGTGGACACCCCGGAACTCGCCGACGGAGCTGTGACGAACGCCAAGCTGGCTGCCAACGCCGTCGAAAGCGCCAACATCGCAAACAGTGCGGTCGGCACCACGGAGCTCGCGACCGGAGCCGTGACCACGGCCAAGCTGAATCTCACCGGTAACGTCGGCATCGGCACCGCCACTCCCGGATTCCCCCTGTCGTTCGGCAACAGCTTTGGGAACAAGATCAGTCTCTATGGGCAGTCTGGCAACCACTATGGGATCGGCGTGCAAGGCGCGCTTTTGGAAATCTTCTCCGACGCCGTCGGGGCGGACATCGCCTTCGGTCACGGTACCAGCGGCTCGATGACCGAGACAATGCGAATCAGAGGTAATGGCAATGTCGGCATCGGCACCAACAACCCGACAAAGGCGAAGTTGGAAATCAACGGCACCTCCGGTTCTTTCACGACCGGCGGACCTTCCGGCTTATACACCGCCACGGGGGTGGGGTTCCCTGCACTCGCTACGTTCCTGGAACATTATTCCCTGTGGGCCTCCAATCGTATCGCCGCCTTTAGTTTTGTAGCGTTCTCGGACGAGCGCATCAAGCACATCGAAGGACGTTCGGATGCGACGCGCGATCTCTCCACGCTGCGGCGCATCGAGATCACGGACTACACATACATTGACACCCTGGCCAAAGGCACGGGCAGGCAGAAGAAGGTCATCGCGCAGCAGGTGGAAAAGGTCTATCCGCAAGCCGTGAGCGGCAGCACCGATGTCGTGCCGGACATCTATCGGAAGGCGGAGGTCAGGAACGGTTGGGTGAACCTTGAGACGAACTTGAAGAAAGGCGAGCGCGTCAGGCTCATCGGCAACAAGAAGGAGGGCATCCACGAAGTGCTGGAGGTGGAGAAGGGCAGGTTCCGCACCGGCTTTGCCGCGGATGGCGATGTGGTTTTCGTCTATGGACGCGAAGTGAAGGATTTCCGCAGTGTGGACTACGAGGCCATTGCCATGCTCAATGTTTCCGCCACGCAGGAACTTGCGCGGAAGGTGGAAGCAAGGGATGCGGAGATCGCCGTCCTGACCACCAAACTGGCCACCCTGGAAGCGCGCGACCAGGACCGCGAAGCCCGCCTCGCCCGACTTGAATCCAAGCTCACAAACTCATCTTTCTATACCTCCGCGGTTTCAAATCATTGAATGTAGGAGCACTCTAACCCTGCTTCCACTGCTAGATCCGGGAAACATCGGGAGTTCGTCACACAGTCTGCCAGGTAAAGTGGGCTAAGCGGACATTCAAAACGGTCTGCTACC
>CANBTO010000221.1 GCA_947372405.1 Verrucomicrobiaceae bacterium | reverse complement strand
GGACGCATCAAGTTCGGCACCGAGTCCAGCGGTGGATTCCGGAATTGCGCGGTGACGAACTGCACGTTCCGCAGTTGCCACGGCCTGGCACTGGAGGAGGTGGACGGCGGAATCATGGAAAACATCGCCGTCAGCAACCTGACGATGATGGACGTCAGGGACTATGCCATTTACATCACCACCGGCAAACGCAACCGCGCGCCTTCAGTCTCTAACAACAGCCGCTGCCGCAACATCTCCATCTCCAACGTGATCGCGGATGGCGTGGACCGGATGAGCGGCATCCAGATCATGGGACTTCCCGAACAACCCGTCGAAGGCGTGCGCCTGCACAACATCCGCCTGACCAGCAAGGGCGGCGGCACCGCGGCGGACGCGGCGATCCAACCCGCCGAACTCGGCAACCGTTATCCCGAACCGTCCAAAATCGGCACGCTCCCTGCCTATGGGATCTTTGCCAGACATGTCCGCGATCTCGAGTTGTCGGACATTCGCGTGGATTACTCTGAGACCGACCTGAGACCCGCCGCCTGCTTCACGGATGTGAAGGAACTGGTCATCGATCATTTCAAGCCACAGGTGGCGGAAGGTGTGCGCGCCATGGTGATCGACGAGAACATGACGGATGCCGTCATCCGCAACTCTCCCACGATCGGAAAATAATCCAACCCGTTCTTTGTTAGAACGCGGATCGCACCCATGGAGAAGCTCGGGCAAATTGGACCATCAATCCGTCTCACTTCAGTTACCCTGCCCCGTCGTTCCGGAAAAAGCGGCAATGAAGCCAGATCCACCATGCCGGAATCATCAGCACCGTCGAGGAGATGGCTGGCAGCCAGACATGGACGCGGTTTCCCACGGTGATGATGGCGAGCGTGTGAAACAGGATCGACGAAACCACGATGTCCACATCCAGCCGGCGGAGCCATGATGGAGCGAGGCCATGCGCGGGCCGCAGCCGGAGATAGCAGGCGCTTGATAGAAAGCCGATGACCATCCAGCCGGCGGCGTTTCCCACCTGCACCGCCATGAATCCATCGGGATGCGACCACGTCCAGGCACCCAGCACCGCACCTAACGGATCAAGCAGCAGCCCGCAACCCGCCATGAAGGTGCCGCAGACCAGGGCCTTGAGATAACATCCCGCCGACGGCCTGCCATCCGCCTTGCGCGGAATCGCCCAGTCATCCATCAGGATCAACGGCAGGCGCAGCAGGACATACCAGGCCACGGGAATGATCAACGGCACGTTTCCCGGCAGATACGGCCGCAGCGATTCCTGATAGTGATAGGTGCAGCCGAACGGACCGCCCGACTGTACGCCCTGCGCCTCGCCCGCCCACGAGACCGCCACCGTGATGGCGGCGAGCAGCACGGCGTCTAACAGCGATGCCGAAGCCACCGCATGCGCGAAACTCACCGCCGCCACCAGCAGGGTTCCTACAAGGACCTTGCCGCCCATTTCGTGCCATTCCACCGTGCCATGCCCTGCAAACGGCAGACCTAACAGAAATGTGGCGAGGATGAAAACCGCGCCGACCAGCCGTCCGGCGAGAATCATCACAGGCATGCGCCTCGTCAGCCGGGGACTGGAATTTTCAGCCGTCATGTGGAACCTGGTGTGGGGACGGCTGAGAATGGTCCCGTTCGCCACTGACGTCAACGCACCTCGAACGGCGCGTTGGCGGTGGCGGCGTGTCCCTTGCCGTCATTAACCCAGACATAGAGACGATAAACACCTGCTTTGCCAGGAGCCGTCACGGCAACCTGGCTGGCGGAGTCGTCCGCGATCGTGCCCGCCACGGCCGCAGGCATCGAAGCACAGCCGTTGTCCGCGGAACCTTTCGATTCGGGAATGACGGCCCAGTGCCAGGCGAGAGGATCACCCTCCGGATCCGATGCCTGGACGCTGGCGCCAAAAGCACTCCGCGCAGCAACCGCACTCCGCGGGACACCGCGCAGCTCCCTGATGGCGGGAGCTTGGTTGGCAGGCTTGGCCTTGCTCCACATTTCCTGAAGCGTGTCGGCCGCCGCGGTGCTGTCTCCTTCATGGGTGAGCAGCCCGAACCACGTGCCGGTGGCCTCGAATTTCCATCCCCATACAAAAGCATAACTTCCGAGGCAGCCGCCTTCGTTGGAAATGACGTTCTGATAGACCTGGCGGAACATTTCAGCCTTCTCACTGCTGGTCTGTTCCAAGGGCGCGCCGAACGAAGACTTGGGACTTTCCCAATAACCTTTCGGTCCCCACTCGGTGAGCATCCAGGGGCGTTTCCAGCCGATGTTTTGCAGGTGCTTCCGCAATCCGGGAGCGCCGCCGTAGGTATTGATTCCCACGTAGTCGAGGTGCGGAGCGTGATCGTTCAATCCGGAGGCCTTGGCAGGACTCAATCCCGCAACCGCGGTGAACGTGGGATGCTCGGGATCGACTTCCCGGACCATCAACGCAAGGCGGTCGATCTGCTGCCAGTATGCGCTGTCCGTCCCATCGTCTTCGGACTCGTTGCCCAGTCCCCAGGCGAGGAGCGCCGGATGGTTCTTATAAAGCGCAACCTCTTTGCGCACACGCTCGAGCTGTTTGGCGCAGTGGGACGGATTCTTGTAGGAAAACCAAGAGCACTCCCGTTCGAGCCAGATTCCGGCGCTCACCGTAAGGCCTAGCTTGTCGGCATGGTCGAGGGTGTCTGCAAGACCGCCCGTAGTCCAAGTGCGGATCGAGTTGGCACCCCGGGCGGCGAGTTGCTCCATGTTGCCACCGCCACCGGCTCCTTTGACGAAATAGGGTTTCCCGCCGCGCGTCATGCCGGAAACGACATCCACACGCACCTGCCCGACTGCGGGCGGCGGAGGGATGTTAGATGGAGATGGTTTCCTGCAGGCAGAAAGAGAACAAGCGGCGAGCGCGAGGAAACCTGCAAGGCATGGGAATTTTGCTGGTGGGTGGAGCATAGGCATGGAGTTTGACGCCGGAAGGACAGCCGAAGTTGCCGGATCTGGGAACAGAAATCCCTACCGTGGAATAGTGCGGAGCATCGGCAGTCTCACGGCAAATTCGTTTGTTTTTTCATGGAATCCGTAAGATCCATCCGGCAACGGCCTATTCCCAACGATGACTGACGACGAAATCAGCGATGTGATCCGCGAGGTGCTTGCGGGTGACGCCAGCGGATTTTCACTCCTCGTGCGGGAATTCGCGCTGCCGGTGCGCTCTTTCATCCACGCCCGGGTGAGAAACACCGCGGACGCTGAGGATCTGGCACAGGAAAGTTTCATCGCCGCATTCCGAGGCTTGGCGAAGTTCGAGATCAGCCAGTCTTTCGAAGCCTGGCTGATCGGCATCGCCCGGCACCGGGTTCTGGGTCATTTCCGCTCGACCGAACGCCGCAACCAGAGCAACGAAAAGTTCCGCGAGGAATGCCTGGTCCGGATCGAAACCGAGTTGCTGACCACCGAGGAGGAAACGGGCCATGAACCGCTCAAGCGGCTGATGGATTGCGTGGAGAAGCTTCCAGAGCGCATGAGGCAGGTAATCCGCGCCCGCCTTCGCGGCGAAGACGGATCGATGTCCGCCGCATTGCTCAACACCTCTCGCGGTGCCATCTACATGCTGCAATTGCGAGCAAACAGCCAGTTGAAGGACTGCATGATGAAGGGGGCGTCATGAACCGCGAAGCCACACTCGCTAAACTTCTCGAAGCATGCCAGGATGGCGGCCTGTCCGAGACTGAGGAGAACGAACTGCTGCGCCAACTTGAAACCGACGTGGAACTGCGCCGCCTTTTCGCCGGACAGGTGGCGATGCTCGGAGCCTTGCGCGCCACCTCGGACCAGACCCAGCGCTGGCTGGCACTGTTCGATTTGTTAGAGTGCGAATCTCCGGACAATGGAGGAAACGGGCCGGCGTCATTCGAAACACTCACGATGCGGAGGATCGCGATGCAACCTTCCATCAAGCTGCCGCCTGCCGTCCGTCCGGCATCGATCCACAGATCATCGCCCCCCCGCCCCGCCTGGCACCGGCTTTCGTCTGTTAGGGCTTTGGCGGCCGCAGTGGTCCTGCTGCTGGTGGCGTCGTTCGTCTTTAAATCGTGGAGTCCCGCCCCGCCCCGGCAGGCATCCTCGGCCCCATCCAGATCGGATGTTTCCACAGTGGCGGTCCTTGCCGGGGCCTCACCTGGATATGATGCACCTGTCGGCACCTGCCTGAAGCCCGGGCCACTCGCCATGTCCTCCGGTTGGCTCACCGTGCAAACCCTCGGCGGCGCGGTGGTGACGTTCGACGCACCGTTCCGTGCCGAGTTGATCGATCACAAACGCATCCGTTTGAACGAGGGTACGGCCCGCGTCCGCATTCAGGACGGAAGCAAGGGATTCCGTTTGGAGTCGCCAACCTTCGACGTGGTGGATCTGGGCACTGAATTCGCCGCCAAGGTGAACGCCGATGGCACGGGCAGTTGCCGCGTCTTTGAAGGCAAGGCGGACGTTTCCCTGTTGGATTCCCTCGGCGAGGTGAAGCACACCAGGCGTCTCACCGCCAACCATTCGGTCCGCTTGAACCCGACCCTCGATGACATCAGCTCCATCACGGAATCCGATGGCGACTATCCACAGATCAAGCAACCACGGCGCCCGTCCCTGACGCTGCCGTCATCGTATGCCGACGATGTCAAAAGTATGAAACCGTCGGGTTACTGGCGCTTCGAGGAAATCATCCATAACGAGGTCGCTGACGAGATCGCTGATGGAGCGCATCTGCAGGCCTACGGCTCCGCAACCATCGCCGGAGAAGGCGGAGAAAACCACTCAGGGGAACTGACAAGCATGTCGCAGGTCGGGTTTTTCCAGATACCTAACAAGAAAGGAGCCATGCTGAAGGGGGATTTCTCCATCGTCCTCTTCGTCCAGTTCGATTGGCTGCAGAATTCCGCCTTGATTTCCGCTGGCCGATACGATCCGCAGGTCAAGGGGGATTCCTTCATCCTTCAGTCTTATTCGGCCTACCGCCACACCGGCGTGAACGGCACCGGCCTTCACGCGGTCCTGCGAGATCCGCCCGGATGGAATGGTGGTTTCGAAGTGTTTGGAAACACAACTCTGCGTCCGCTGCATTGGCATCACATCGCCGCCATCCGCGGGGGGACCGAACTCTTCCTCTACCTCGACGGCTTGCCGGTGGGAAGCGAAACCACAGGCTCGATGCCGTTGGATTCACGACACATTTTTGTGGGCAGGCTGGACGGCAACGCCGCCCGTTCACGCGCTGAAGCCCTTGGACTCGTGGGCCATATCGATGAACTGGCCGTATTCCCGCGCGCGCTGTCCGCAGAGGAAATCACAAGGCTCTCAGGAAACTTGAAATGACAAAATGAGACAATCTCTCCCGTTCAGACCGCGAGCAGGAACCAGCATTCATCCACGAAAAAAGCTACGCTTCTTGCCGATTGCACCTCAACTTTCGAGAGCTTCCGACCTTGTTGCTGTCTGGCATCCGTCATTGGGAGGGATTCCGAGTCGCGGCGGTTGGAACAAGTGCTTCAGATCCGTTCAACTGCCAACCGTTCTTATGGCGGGTGTTCAGGGAAATATTCTGGCTTTTTAAATGCGCTGTGCTTGGGTTCCTTGATGAATTGGTTTTTGACTTCATGTCGGTAAAGCAAGCCAAAGAAATCAAACTCACTGATCGCACTAGGCTTTTCCATTCAAGAAACCCCAAGAAAAAACCTCGCCAAAACCACCATGAAACTCCGCCGCCCCTCCGTCGCCCTCCTGTCCTTCCAACTCGCCAAAGCCATCGCCGCCATGCTCACCGTCCAGTCCGCATTCGCGGCGGCCGTCACTTGGAACGCTGGCACCGCGGTGAGCACGGATGGTTTGTGGTCCACTGCCACGAACTGGACGGCGGATGCCGCCCCATTGAATGGCGACGACCTGATCTTCGCTGGCACGGACAATCAGGCCAACAGCAATGATATTCCCCTGACCAGCCTTGGGTCACTGACTCTCAACAATCCCGGATGGAACCTCACCTTGGGTGCCGTGACCCTCAATGGCGGAGGTCTCGTGGCCAACGGCACCTCCAGCGTGGGCGGCACGATCACCCTCGGTGCCGCGCAAACTTGGTCCAACTTGGCCGGCCTGTTGACCTTCACCGGCACGCTGGACGCGGCTTCGTTCGCCCTGACCTCCGACGGCGCGGGCGATACGACCTTGAGCAACGCCATCGCCAATGGGGCCGCCCTGACCAAGTCCGGCGCTGGTGCGCTGACACTCGCTGGCACCAATGGCTTCACTTCCGCCACAGTCAATGGCGGCATCATCACCGGCGGCACACTGACGCTCAGCGCCGGAGCCACGGCTCTGACCAGCAGCGCAAGCAGCGCGGTCAATTCCAACGTCACCATCGCCACCGCCGCGGGCACCATCACCAGCAGCGCCGGCACGCTGACCCTGGGCGGCACGCTGGACGCGGGCTCGCTGGCCCTGACTTTTGACGGTGCGGGCAATACCAGTGTGAGCAACACCATCGCCAACGGCACCACACTGACCAAGAGCGGCGCGGGCACCCTCACACTCACCGGGAGCAATGCCTTCACCTCTGGCACGATCAATGGCGGCACGATCACCGGCGGCACGGTGACCCTCAGCGCCGGAGCCACTGCCCTGACCAGCAGCGCGACCAGCGCGGTCAATTCCAACGTCAACATCAGCACCGCCGCGGGCACCATCTCCAGCAGCGCCGGCACACTGACTCTAGGCGGCACGCTGGACGCGGGATCGCTGGCCCTGACTGTTGACGGCGCGGGCGATACCAGTGTGAGCAACGCCATCGCCAACGGCACCACACTGACCAAGAGCGGCGCGGGCCTGCTCACACTCACCGGGAGCAATGCCTTCACCTCCGGCACCATCACCGGCGGCACCATCACCGGCGGCACGCTAACGCTCACTGGCGGAGCCACGGCCATGACCAGCAGCGCGACCAGCGCGATCTATTCCAACATCACCATCGCCACCGCCGCGGGCACCGTCACCAGCAGCGCCAGCACGCTGACCCTCGGCGGCACACTGGACGCGGGTTCACTGGCCCTGACTTTCGACGGCGCGGGCAATATCAGTGTGAGCAACACAATCGCCAACGGTACCACTCTGACCAAGAGCGGGGCGGGCACTCTCACTCTCTCGGGTAGTAGTGGCTATACCGGCGGCACCAGCATCAATGGAGGCATCGTCAACGTGACGACCAGCTCCACCGCCCTCGGTACCAACACCATCACCTTCAATGGCGGTGCGCGCCTCGTGGTTGACACCGGTCTGAATGTCGCCAACGCCATCACGATTGGCACCAACTCCAGTGTTTCAGGCCGTGGTTTGGTGGAGGCGGGAACCACCGCGGGAACGGCCACCATCAGTGGCCCCATCACGATCAACAACAATGCCGCAGCGGGCGGACTCTTTGCCGCGCCTACGACTGGTACGATTCTGCATGTGGCGGGAACCATCTCCTCCTCGGTGCCGGTCTCCTCACGAATTGGAACGGTCATGTTCTCCGGTGGGGGTACCGGCTACTCGGCCCTCACCAATAATCAGGGCACTGTCATGATTGGCGCCAACGACGGCATCGCCACCACCGCCACCGTCACGCTTGCCGCGTCCGCGGCCGGCAGCCTTGACCTCAATGGCTTCAACCAGAGCCTTGTCGGCATCGTCAAAAGTGGTGCGAACGCCGCGACCATTGGGAACAGTTCCACCGCCACGAATTCGACGCTGACCACCACCGGCACCTCCAACTTTGCTGGCGTCATTCAGGATGTGATCGGCACGGGCACCAAGAAGGTCGCGGTGACAGTCAACGGGGGCACGCTGACACTTTCCG
>CANBTO010000220.1 GCA_947372405.1 Verrucomicrobiaceae bacterium | reverse complement strand
GTAGAGTGCGGAGGCTTGTTTGGCGAAAAACGGATCGGGACCGGTTGTGTAGCCGTAGTCTGGCGACACGATTTGAATGCCGTTGCTCAGTACGTTGGAAGAATAGCGGGAACCTTCATTCCATGCCGAGTGATTGATACCGGATTGATTTGTTTGGTTACCGTCGTAGAGCTGATAGTAAGCGGCAAGGTCCTGGATCGGCACGCATTCTTGATTCGTAAGACCCATCCACTGATCCTTGGTATTGAACTTATAAAGCATGTACTCGTCGCCCGTTTCGCTGGTGCTGATCGGGCGTTCCAGCAGCGTTGAAAGGTCGCGCTTGAGACCGCCCTCGCGCACGTCCGCGAGCACGCCATAGGAGAAAGGAGTGATAGCATGGAAATTGTCCGCGGGTTTGCCTGTTGCTCCTTTGACGAGATCGATGGTGCGCAATGAAGGAATTCCCTTAAGTTGCGTATCATCCGCCATGGTTTCGAGTCCCTTGACGGTGGTGGTGCCGGTCGATCCTGGAGCTTGGGAGCGAAAGATCTTTTCCGCCGATGTGAGCGTGGTGGCTGCCGGATAGGCGTCGTTGATGATGCGGGCTTTCTGGCTTTCGTCGCCGACCCACCAGGCGTAGCGACCGTAGGCACCGGTAGCCGCCGAGCTGGATGGCACCTTGAGGAGAGGCGCGCTGACGAAATCGGCGGCGTTGCCCGTGCTTCCGAGCGATGTCTGTCCCACGAGTCGTGCCGCGCTGGCATTTTTGTCGGGCATGGGAACGCCTGCCAAATCGGACGATTTGGCCGTGCCAACCGCCAATGGGGCGATCGGATTTTGAGAAACAAGCCACGAGCGGAAACTGGTCGAGCGATTGGTATCATAGGAGGGATGCATGGCACCGTCCGGCTGGATTCCGATCGTACTGTGTTGACTCGCTTCGTTGGTTCCAGCTTTCCAAGAGTTCCAAACGCCGGTCCAGTGCGGGTTCTTAACCTTCGTGGCATCCGGGTCGGTGATGTCGCCGGAGGCGGACACGCGTTGGTCGGGTCCCATTTCCTTTTGCAGCTCACCAAGTGCCATCATCAGTGCCAGTCGTGCGTTGCTACGGGCTTCGGCCCGAGCTGCTCCTTGCGTGGTGCTACGAAGCGACACCGTCGCGAGGCCAAGCAAGCCTACCGCCACCAATGTCAGCAGCACCATGAGCGAGAGAGTGACGACCAGAGCGAATCCTTGGTCTTGTTTCTTCGGGTTTAAGAGTTTCTTCATGGATTCAACAAGTTTTGGAGGAAACGAGTTTTGCAATACTTAGTGATTACATGTGTGATGCTAGAGCGGTTTTTTGCAAGATCAATGCCTTTTGAGAACTTATTTGCGACAAAGGGCGGAAATTCCACGACAACAACCTGCGAAGAATGAGAGGCGTTTGCGGTGCGTGCTGGACTGGGTAGGATCCGCCGCAATGGCTGTGATTGCGGTGTCCATGTTGCCAATGGTCGAAAGATTTGGCAAGTCGGAAGGGCCGGAGCGAGGAGGCTCGTAGGGGCGGCACGGGCCAGGTCCTCAACAGGCGGCTTCCCATCGCTGCATCGGGTATGAATCGGTTGGGGGAGACCTCGACGGCGCGGGGCTGCGGAATGGTCTATGGGGAAAAGTGATGGTCGGAGCTGAACGTGATGACCGGAAAGGGCCGGAGCCGGGCGGAATGCTGATGGTCGGATTATGCGAGCCTGACGAGGAGGATCGCATTTCACCGGGTTAGAGCCGGTGGAAGCTGATGATGTGGATGATGCGTCCGAAAGCTTTGTGCTTAAGCCCGATGATCAATCCTTGCGCTTGGCAGGTTCGGCGACACGATAGTCACGGAAAGAAAAGATTTTTGGCAGACGACTGCCCGTGTCGATGATGAATCCGAGGTTTTTGCTTTTGGCATCGAACCACCATGACTTGTTCATGACCGGCTGGAAGCTGGTCTCGTCCTTGGCCCGGAAGAGAAATTCCGCCTTGTAGTAGCCACTCACAGGCAGCGGTGCCTTGGCGAGAACCCTTGCTCCTGCGGGAACATCGATGGATTCGTTGCCAAGCGTCCCTGAAATGGCACGCTCCGAAAGATTGATCCAGAGGGTTTGCCCTGGTTCGGGGCGCTCGTCGCCTGCATCGACAGGTAGAATCCGAAGTGGCAGAACTTTGTTATCCGGATCGCTCACCACAATGAGATAGAAGTCGCCGACGTTGTTTGCGATTTCCGCAGTGGGGGCGCCGGGTGGAATCTGGTCGGGCTTGGCAACGGGTGCGTCCGCCATGCCAAGCACCAGCTTGCCGGAAGGCAAACGGATCACCTCTGAAAAGTTCATGTTTGGCAGTTCCACCTTTCGGGACGCCGTTCCATCGAACAGATAGACTTCCGTTGGCGCGTCGCGCGGACGATCCGGGAAGATGATCCTGCATGCGCGTTTCCCGCCATCGCCCGCTGAGAAAGCAGGGAGGCACGATAACAGGAGCGTTGCGAAGACCGGAAATCTCATGTCGGGTTCGGTTTGGAACGAGGGCTTCGGGGTAGTGTCATTCCGGGCTTCCCGGCTTCTTCGGTTCCTCCGCATCCCGGTAATCGCGAAACGTAAAGATACTGGGCAAACGCCCGCCGGAAGCAATGATGAAACCCAGATTTTTGCTCTTCCCATCGAACCACCACGATTTCCGCATGATGGGGAGAAACTCGCCCTGCGCGTCCGGCTGATAGAGAAACGCCGCCTTGTAATAGCCGCTGGCGGCAAGCGGCGGCCTGCCCACGACTTTCCCGCGGGGGGGGACAGTGAGGGGTTCCTGGCCCAGCATTGCCTTTATGGAGTGGCCGGTGAGGTTGATCCAGAGGGTCTCCCCGGCCTTGAGTTTCTGACCACCTACGTCCAGCGGGAGCATCCGGATTGGTAAAACCTTGTTTTCCGGGTCACTGGCTACAATGAGATAGAGATCGGTAATCTGCGCGGGGATCGTTACAGTGGGGGCACCCTTGGGGAATTCCTCCGGCGTCGCAACCGGATCGGCGGTCATCCCCAGCACCAGATCACCATCGGGCAACTTGACTACTTCGGAAAAATTCATGCCGGACAGGCTCACCTTATGGGAGGAGGTCCCGTCAAATAGCTGGCCCTCTGCCGGAGCGTCCTGCGGGCGTTCCAGGAAAAGAAGGCGACAGGTCCGCTCCTTTTTCTCTTCTTGAGAGAGGCCGGGAAGGCAGGAGAGTAGGAGGAGGAGCGTGAAGGATTTCATCGGGACTGATCTACGGGCAGGCGCGGCCGGGCGCATCAGACCTCGTCCGGCGACAGCCAGCGGAAGGATACTATGGAATATCGGCGACCGAACAGTTTGTTGGCTTCGGCTACCGGAGGGTTCGTGGAATCGGCGGCGTCAGTGCTATCGACGAACTCGCGAGTGCGACGGACGGTCGCCTCGCACCAAGCGCGAGCCTTGACGTTTCCCGCCGCATCGCGGGCATCGCCATATGCTCGGATCGTGAACGTGTCGTCGCGGGCGGAAAGGACGGGTGCGAGCGGCCGAAGGACGTCGGCCTGTCGGATCCAACCGGGTAAGCCGAACGTATCCATTCCCACCGCCGCCTTTTCAAACCTGTAGTCCGCGCCATTCAATTTGTCTTTCCACTGAGCAACCGTTGGATCCATGGTATTGCTCGAATAGTTCTTGTCCTTGAGGACTTTGTGCGGGTCTTTCGTCAGGGAATTCAAAGCCGTCTGTACGGCCCCAGCCAGCGCCAGTTCCTCGTCGCCATCCAGCCTGCGGTTAATGAACTCGGAAAGCGAAAGGAACGGGCCGCGCTTGCGCACCTGTGCCACGACCTTTTCCGCCAAATCGTCAAGCTGGCTGTCATCCAGCGTGCGGAACCCGGTGTATTCCGAGCTGTTCGGGAAAGCGCCCCCCATTCCGGCGGCCGGTCCCGCCTTGATGTCGGATGCGACTGGCATCCGGGAAACTACATAATCCTCCCGGTTGGCGGCAAGGGTGATGCCGTTATTCGAATGATACGCAACCTGCTGTTTGCGTGCATGGCCAAGCAGCGCCCGCCAAGCCTTCACCGAGGTCGAGTTGATGTTGAACATGCCGTCCACTTCGAGGCGGGACGCCATCTTGAGCCAGCCGTCGGAGCTGTTCAGGTTCTGCGCGATTCGCTGGGTTGCCACCGCATCCGTCAAGTTCTTGTCCTCCAGAATTGCGCGGTAGGGGCGGTTGGCCAGTGCGCGCTCGCCTTTGAGAAATGCCCGGTAAACCTCATCCGCGGTCTTGCTGACGGCTTTGCCGAAATCCTGCGGCTCGGGAGCGATCGATGAGAAGAACCAATCATCGAACAGGAGATGGTTGGCGCAATACGCGTCATCGTGCTGGCGGTTCGTGGCGGCTGCGGCACTCCGATCCGGAATGACATCGTCTTTCGGAAGCATTGGGTTCACGTCGCTGTTTCCGATAATGTTGTATTGGAAGGGCGGAATCGGGTTGCGGGCACGCAAGTCCCATCCTTGCAACTCAGCGAGCGACGCAATCGGCCTCAATGGAATTTCCCCCATGATCAGGCGGGACAGGCCGTTACCTATCTGATTGCCTGAAGCAATGTAGCCCGGTATGCCTTCTTCAGGCAGGGTGTCGCTATTCGGCTGATGTCCGAAATAGGAAAAGTCGAAGGCAAGATTCGCCGGATGATTGGTGGACAACTTCTGCGAGGTGGTCAGCACACCGCTGGCGAAAGGACTGTTTTGCAGCAATCCTTTGGTGGGACGATTTGCTGGTTTGCCGGCACCCGCGCCAACCGTCAGCCGTGGCCCCAAGATGATTGAAAAGACCGGTGTCCATGGAGGATTGCTGCCGTTGCCTTCGATCGCGAGGACCGGATACTGCGGCAAATCCGGGGGCTCATTCCAATACGCCTTGGAGAAATCCAAATTGGTGAGCATCGTGTAGTTGGCAAATGAGTCACCCAGATATCGGTTGTTGCCCGCACTGGTGGGATTTGCCGGGTCAGGGCCCGCCCAGCGTCCGAAGGACATATAGAGTCCCGGCCCCTGCTTGGTGGGATCGGCTCCCAGTCGGGTGATATTGTCGAACCGCATCGCGATTTTCAGCGTGTCGCTCTTAAGGAAATTATTCCTGATCTCTTTAACCTGTCCACTGCTGATGCCGGCAAAACCGAATGCGTTCGCGCCATCGTAACCCTCCTTGAGAACACCCATGACTCCCGTATTTCCAGTGGCTGCGTTGGCCGCGAGGCTGAACTGTCTCGCTTCCCCGGGAGCAAGGGTAATGGACTGCGGGAAGCCGGCTGCCTGACCGTTCGACTGTTCCCAGTGTTGTTTGTAGTTCCCTGGCATCGCATTGTCGTACTGGGTGTTGTTTTCCAGATCGTAAATGCTGCCGCAGATATACCTTCTGAACAAGGTGGAAACATCAGGTGACTCGGTGTAATTGATCGCCTCGGAGCCTTTTGCAAAGGCAATCGCAACCGACATGGTCTTGTTCATGGCAACCGCGTAATTCTCGTCGATTTTGATCGCCACGTTGTGGGGGTTCCATAATGTGTATACCGGAGTGACCAGCAGGTCGATGAAGAACTTGGTATTGGGATCGGCCGGAGTTTGACGTCTTGAACGGACTTTGAACACCCATTGCACACGAGCCAGAACCGGAGATCTCTGATTTTTGTGCAGATAGTTGTAAAGATCCTTATCCGAAAAGTTGCCGCCTGAAGGACCATAGGGATCCCTGTGGGTTCTGGACCAAGTCAGCGGAACTGATCCAACCCCTGTGGATGGGTTGTAGTCCACGATCTTGTAACTTGTTGCATAATCCACGAGCGACTGCCATGAAGTCACGGCGCCGTGTTGTTCCATATAATAAGTGGGGAAAGGGCTTGCCTTGTTCTTCGTCGTCGCGGGTATATAGGCACTCCAAGGATAGAAGATGGACTGGCTCGCAGTTGGATTCGTTTCGGTCGGCTTGCGCGCTACGGTGGTCGCCCCCGCGCTCGGGCTGAGGCGGAACAGGGGGAGTGCGCCGCCCGCATAGCTGGCGTTGATGGAGTCCCACCTTTCCGTGAGAATCGACAAATCCTTTCGCCAGCCACCGGTGGCGGAGTTGGTGAGCAGGCCGACGGACGATGTCGAGAGATCATGGAAACTCTGTTGCGGCTTTGCGGGGTTTGCGTTAACGAGGAGTTCCGTCGTGCGTAGGGAGACCGCCTTGCTCGCGGATTTGGGATTGTTCGGGTCCGGGGTATGGTTCTCCGGATCATTGAGCAGGGATTCCAAGCCGAAGGGCTTGGGATCGGAGCCGGCGTGCGTTTTGGCCATTTCAGACCATCCTGCGGCGTTGTCTGTGCGGGGATTGTATGGCTGGTTCAGTCGTGCCTTCTGATTCTCGCCACTCACCCACCATGCATAGCTGCCGCTCAGTTGAGTGCCTGAAACATTGGAATTTGGGTTCACGCGTTGCGGAACCAGATGAACTTGAAGGTCATTGCTTGTGCCGAGAGTTCCCTTGGACAGTAACGGAACGCTGCCTGAGATGGGTGTTTTGGAGACAAGGCTTCCCGTAATTGTCGGCGCTTTTGCTTGCTCGGCCCCTGAAAACAACCACATCAGAAAGCGCCCGCTATTGCTGTCAGATTCTTTTTTTGCTGCGTAGACCGGCACCGTCGGTCGCCCTTGGCTGTCGTGATCCGAGCCCTCCCAGCTTTTCCAAACGCCTGTGAGGGGTGGGCTGTTCGGATCGACAATGCTTGAAGGGGCGGTGACGCGAGTGTCCAGGCCGGAGCTTTTCTGGAGTTCGCCAATCGCCAGCAACAGCGCCAGACGCGCGTTCGCACGGGCTACAGACTGGTCGGTGCCCAGCGAGCTGCTGCGCAGAGACACCGTCGAGAGACCTAGCAATCCCACCGCTATCAAAGTCAGCAAAACCATGAGCGAAAGAGTGACGACCAAGGCGAATCCTTGGTTTTTGTTCTTCGGACATGAGAAGGGGATCATGGGTTCGACGCGTCGGTTCGAATTAGGGTTGCAATACTTGGTGAGTACAAATGCGATCCTATGGCGGATTTTTCCCAGATCAATTACTTTTGAGGAGTCATTTGCGACAAAAGCCAGTTTTTTAGCGACGCTATCGTTCGGTGCCCTGCGATGGTTTTTGTGATGTTCTGGCTCCGGCTGGATCACCAAGTTAGCCGCCAAGGGGGGCGACTACCGGGACTGACTCCTTTGGGTCATGGTGGATGGCGGGCCAAACGCGCAGCTGGCCATGTGCGGGAGTGACCTGCGACGAGAATTTTGCTTCTGCCACGGTGTCGCATTGAATGTGAATGGCTAAGATGGTGGACTGAAACTCCTTTTCTGTTGGCCGTTCCTATCCTGAGTGAAGTTTTTTCCGAAACCGCTCTTGTCCGCTGGCAAGTCCGTGTCCTACGCTCGCCCAACCTTCCGCAGGCGTGCCTCATTCCCATCCCAACATCCGCATTTTCGGCGTCCTGCCATCCCGCTGGGGCTCCACCCGTTTCCCCGGCAAGCCCCTCCATCTCATCGCCGGGAAACCCCTCATCCAGCATGTCTGGGAGCGCTGCCAACAATGTTCGCGGCTCGACGAAATCATTGTCGCCACCGACGACGAACGCATCCTTGCCGCCGTCCAGGCCTTCGGAGGCAGGGCCGTGATGACCTCTTCCGAGCACCCGACCGGCACCGACCGCATCGCCGAGGCGCTTCGATCCTCACCGGGTGCCACCCACATCGTCAATATCCAGGGTGACGAACCACTCATCGACCCCGCCCTCATCGACGAACTCGCCGAAACGATGGCGAACGACCCCTCGCTCGACATGGCCACGGCCGCCAATCCGCTTGATC
>CANBTO010000219.1 GCA_947372405.1 Verrucomicrobiaceae bacterium | reverse complement strand
GGGCGGTGAGTTCGGTGCCGAGCTTGCTGGCGATCCGGCGGAGGGTGTCGGTCACCGAGCGGTTGGAGGAAACGCAGGTGCCGTGATATTCCGGGGCTCCGGCAGGGCCGGCCCAGGCGATGGCGACGGTTTTGGCGTGCACGTCGAGTCCGATGTGATAGGTGTGGTTCATGGTGTTGTCGTCGGTTCAATGGTTGAAAACGGTCGCGCCCGGCCCCGTGCCAGGCAACGACTCTCAAAATGCGGCTCTGTTTCCGTCACTGGATTTAGCCCGCGAGAAAATGAACGGCGGCAACACCACCATTTTTTCCGAGTCCGGTCTGGCCGGGCAACGGGCTCCGCCATAAAGTCTCGGCAGAAATGGGCGGCATGAGTTCCAGTTCGAAACATGAAGACCTGAAAGTAATCCTCCAGAGAATGAAGGTTTTAGTCCTTGTGCCTGTGTGTTTGATTTGCGCATTGCCAGGGTGTGCAATGATTTGGTTCGGACGCAACAATGAGACCCTCTACCTCATCGGATTCCTGGTTGCTGCTTTCGGCATGATGTACGGGCCGCTCATGCTGCTAGGCAAGTGGTGGATTCCGCAGTATCCACTACGGAAGGTTTTTCGCGGCCAATCGGGCGGGACAGGCAAGACGGCCGAACCAGCGCATCAATCCAGCAGCTCGCCGTAGTGTTTGCGGGCGAGGGCCATGGAGAGATCGAGAATGGCCTGGCTGCGGCTGTGGCGCAGCGCTTCGTCGGCCATGGCGGAGCAGGCGGCGTGGCTGAGCGAGCGGATGGCGTGACCGACGCGCGGGACTTGTTGCGGGCCGACGGAGAGTTCCTCGACGCCGAGGCCGATGAGCAGCGGTGTGAGGCGGATGTCACCGGCCATTTCGCCGCAGATGCCGGTCCAGATGCCGTTGTCGGTGGCGGCGTCGATGGTTTTCTTGATCAGGCGGATGACGGCGGGGTGGGTGGGGCGGTAGAGCTCGGCGACGTGCGGGTTCACGCGGTCCACGGCGACGGTGTATTGGATGAGGTCGTTGGTGCCGATGGAGAAGAAATCGACTTCGGGCGCGAGCAGGTCCGCGCAAAGGGCGGCGGCGGGCACCTCGATCATGATGCCGACGGGCATGTCCGGATCAAAGGGGATGTTTTCCTTGGCGAGCTCGTCCATGCAGCGGCGGACCATTTCCTTGCAACGCCAGACTTCGGACAAGCCGGAGATCATGGGAAACATGACGGCGACCTTGCCATGGGCGCTGGCCCGCAGGATGGCGCGGATCTGCTCGCGGAACATCGCGGGACGCGCGAGCGAGACGCGGATGCCGCGCCAGCCGAGGAAGGGGTTGGGCTCGGGATCGGTCAGCGGCTCGACGGGCAGCTTGTCGCCGCCGGCGTCGAGCGTGCGGATGATGACGGTGTGCGGGGCCATCTCGCGCGCGACCTTGGAGTAGATCTCGACCTGATGTTTTTCGTCGGGCATTTCCTCGCCCCTGAGGAGCAGGAACTCCGTCCGATAGAGGCCGATGCCCTTGGCTCCGCTGCGTTTCACCAGCGGGAGTTCATCGACGATCTCGATGTTCGCGGAAACCGTGATGGACCTGCCATCGAGGGTCTCGGTGGCGGCACCGCGTTTCGATTCGAGGGAGCTGCTGACGCGTGCCTTCGCATCGCTTAGCTTGCGGTAGCGGTCGAGGGTTTCCTCGGACGGGTGGAGGATGAGCTTGCCGGTGTAGCCGTCGAGAATGGCGGGCGTGAGGGCCATCACGTCGATGACCGCGCATTCGAGGCCGACCACGGCGGGGACGCCGAAGGCGCGGGCGAGGATGGCGGTGTGGGAGTTCACGCTGCCCTGCTCGGTGGCGAAGCCAAGCACGTGCCTGCGGTTCATCGTGGCGGTGTCCGAGGGCGCGAGATCGTAGGCGACGAGGATGTGGTGGTCGTCCGGGCCTTGGTGGCGGGGCTCTGCATCCGCGGAGAAATTCCGCAGGACGCGCTGCGCCACATCCTCGAGGTCCGAGGTGCGCTCGCGCAGGAACGGGTCCGGGATGCGGCGCATGGCTTCGAGGAAATTCTGCATCACCGCATAGAACGCGTATTCGGCGTTCTGAAGGCGGCTGGCGATGGCAACGAGCACACGCTCCACCAACGCGCGGTCCTCCAGCATCATCACGTGGGCCTCGAAGATGCCGCTCTCGTTTTCTCCTGATAGATCCTCCAGGCGGCTCTGGAGCTCGATCAACTGCCGCTTGGTGATATCCAGTGCCTCGCTGAAACGTCCCTGCTCGCGGGCGACATCGGTCTCGTCGATTTCATAAACCTCCGGCGAGGAAAACCCGCGGGCGATCACGTGAACCGGAGCGATGGCGATGCCCGGGGATGCGGGAATCCCGTCGTAGATGATTTCAGGTTCGGCTCCGGTTTTCGCCATGGACTTGCAGAACCCTGATTCCATGGGCATTGGCGTTCAAGACACAATTTCAGCCGGGCGGATTCGTCGGGAGGGGAAATCGGAGCCACGGCCACTTGCCTTCCGGCAATCTGGTGCGAAGGTCCGGCCCATGAGTCTGTTCACCAAGGCCCTGAAAGCCCTTTGCCGCCCGGATGCCGGGCCGCTTGCCGTGGGGGCCGCGTTGCCGGCGGTATCCCAGAAAAACCAGGAAGGTCAGGTCGTGAAGCTTTCGGAAACGGGGCGATCGGGTTGGCTGCTCGTGTATTTCTATCCGAAAGCGGACACCCCGGGCTGCACGAAGCAGGCATGCAGCCTGCGGGACTCCTACGCGGAACTTGTCGACAAAGGCGTCAGGATTTTCGGAGTGAGCCAGGATCCGGTGAAGGCGCAGAAGGCGTTCCGGGAGAAATACCTGCTGCCCTTCGAGCTGTTAGCGGATGATGACGGCACGGTGGTCAAGGCCTTCGGTGTGCCGGGTTTGATGGGTTTCACCAAACGCCAGGCGTTTTTGTTCAAGGACGGAGCGCTCGTCTGGCGCGATCTTTCCGCCTCCACCGATCAACAGGCGGCAGACGTGCTTAAGTTCGTTGACGGGGGAGACTGAGGCGGGATTCCGTTCATGTGGTTCACGAACTCGCTGTAGCGCACCAGTTCCATGCGGCCGTCCTCGTGTTCGATGATGGCGGTCAGGCTCTCCACCCAGTCGCCGGAGTTGAGGTAGTGCACGCCGCCCACCTGCTTGTCCTCCGGGGTGTGGATGTGGCCGCAGATGATGCCGTCGCACTTGCGGTGGCGGGCCAGGTCCTGTAGCAGCTCCTCATAGCGGTCCACGAAGCAGACCGCGGATTTGACCTTCGCTTTCACCGACTTGCTCAACGAGAAATACTCCTTGCCGCGCCAGGCGCGCCAGCGGTTGTAGAACCGGTTGACCACTAACAGGAAATTGTATCCCACCGCGCCCAGCGACGCGAGCCACTTGTGGTTGGTGGAGATGCTGTCGAAGCCATCGCCGTGGACTACGAGATAACGTTTGCCGGTCACGGTTTCATGGAAGTGTTCCTTGAGGAACCGGATGCGGCCGAAGGCCATCGGCAGGAAACGCTCGAGAATCTCGTCGTGGTTTCCACGCAGATAGATGACCTCGGTGTTGTCGTTTTCCGTCATCTTGAGGATCTTGCGGATCACGCGGCTGTGGCGGGAGTTCCAGCGTCCGCCGCGGCTCAGCGCCCAGCCGTCGATGATGTCACCGTTGAGCACCAGCTTGCGGCAGCGCAGGTGCTTGAGGAAATCCACCACCTCGTCCGCCTTGCTGTCCGGCGTGCCGAGATGGATGTCTGATAGAAACACCGTGCGGCAGGTCAGCTTCGGCCGCTTGGCCTTGGATTTCCACGAATCGGCAGCCGGGCCATGGTTGGCAGCGATGTCCTCCAAACGTTTTTCGAAGTCTTCCACCACCTTGTCCCATCCGAGGGATTCCGCCGATTCGCGGGCGGCCTGTCGCAGCCAGTGATCCGGGCGCATGGCCAACGCCTCCACTGCCAGGCGGATGAATCCGGGCTTGTCTCCCATGGCCGCCTTCAGTCCGTTCTCGCCGTGGCGCACATGCAGCGCGGCTGCGGCGTAGTCGAACGCGACGGTCACCAGCCCGCTCGCCATGCCTTCCAACAAAACGTTTCCGAAGGTCTCGGTTTCGCTCGGGAAAACCAACACGTCCGCCGAGGCGTAATGCCGAGCGAGATCATCGCCGGTTTTCACTCCGGTAAAAATGATCCACGGGTGGCTCTCCTCAAGTTTCACGCGCAGCGGGCCGTCGCCGACGACCACGCAGCGCACGTCCGGGACGGCCTGGCGCATCCGCTCGAAGACCAGCATCGCCAGATCGAAGTTCTTTTCGGCGGCCACCCGGCCGACCATCACCGCCACCGGGCTGCCGGCACCGGCGCCCCATTCCCGGCGCAAGGCCTCGCAGCGTTTTGCAGGATTCAACCATCCGGTGTCCACCCCGCGTCCCAACAGATGGACGTTGTCCACGCCCTCGGCGGCGAGCCGCTCCACCATGTCGCGCGACGGTGTCAACGTGCAGTCCGCCCGCCCGTGGAAGTTCTTCAGATAGGCCATCGCCAGCGGCTGGAGGCCGGGCATGCCATAGGGTTTCATGTATTGGTCGAAGTTCGTGTGGAACCCGGTGGCCACCGGGATGCCGAGCGCGTTGGCCGCCTTGAGCGCGGATTTCCCGAGCGGGCTTTCCGTGGCCACGTAGATCGCGTCCGGACGTTTCTTCAACCACCGCGCCCTGAGTTCGAAGGGTTTGGGCAAGCCCACGCGCACCTCCTTGTAGCCGGGAAGCGGCACCGATGCGGCGCAGGTCTCACCCGGCTTGGCCGAGGCTCCGGTGTGGATCACATGCACCCGGTGCCCGCGTTGCCGCAAACCGTCGGCGAGGCGTCCAAGGGTCATTGCCACCCCGTTCACATCCGGAACGAACGTATCCGTCACAATGTCGATTCTCATGAAAATCCGGAGGCCTTCAAAGCATCCGGGATCACGAAAGCACATCCGGGATTCACCGGCTCCGCTCTTTGTGTGTCGATTCCGTCACATTAACCGTTCGCCGCCGCGCTGGCCTTGCGGAGGTATTCGCAGATCACCGGGATGCGCGCGCCCACGGACTCGGTTTCCAGCAGTTGCTGGCGCAGATCCGCCTCATGGATGAACTGCTGGCAGACGATGTCCGTCATCAATGCCGGGTCGTCCGCGCGGTCCAACAGCGCGAAGACTCCGGCCTGGACCTCTTCCGGCAGGGGCCTGATAGCGTCCTCCACCGCACCGCGCAGTGTTTTCATCGCGGCTACCGACTGGTTCTCCGGCGAGAAGTAGGAAATCACCGGCTCGATGCTGGCATACGGGTATTCGTTTTCATCATGCCACTCGGTGAAACGCACCCTCATCACACCGTGCAGCAGCAGTTGCGAGGTGCCGTCCTCCTGCTCGTGGGATGCCCTTACCAACCCGATCGTGCCCACCGGGGCCACGCTCATCGAAGGCGAGCCCTCCTCGCCTATCAGCCTTGCCACGGCGAAAAAACAATCCCCCTCGAGCGAGTCTTCCAGCATCCTGCGGTAGCGCGGTTCGAAGATATACAGCGGCAGGCCGCCGTGCGGGAACAGGCTGCAGTCCGGTAGCAGCATGACGCCACAGCGTTCTGGTAGATGGATGGAGGGCATGCTTCACATAGCGTTACACCACCCGCGCCCGCGTATGCAAGCCGGATAGAATGGCCGCCGAAAACGGTCGGACGGGCCGCAGATTCGGCTTGCCACAATTTTTCAAACAAGAACTCTCCGCCGTGGCGCTACCTGCGCGCGGGACTCCGCCGACCAACATAACCCTCCACCCATGATCGAAGTCGAAAGCCTCACCAAACAGTTCGGATCAAAATGTGCCGTGGACGATCTTTCGTTCACCGTCAAACAAGGCGAAGTCCTTGGCTTTCTCGGGCCTAACGGAGCCGGGAAATCGACCACCATGCGCATGATCACCGGTTTCATCCCGCCTACCTCCGGAGACGCCCGGGTCTGCGGCATCTCGATCATCGACAATCCGCAGGAGGCCAAGACCAAGGTCGGTTACCTCCCGGAATCCGCCCCGCTCTATCATGACATGACGGTGATCGGTTTCCTGAAATTCTGCGCCAGCATCCGAGGACTCAAGGGCACCGCCCGCAACGAGGCCGTCGAGCGCGCCATCGAAACCTGCTTCCTCAACAGCGTCGCGCGCCAGTCCATCGACACTCTCTCGAAAGGCTACCGCCACCGCACCTGCCTCGCCCAGGCCTTGCTGCACGACCCCGAGGTGCTCATCCTCGACGAACCCACCGACGGTCTCGATCCCAACCAGAAACACGAGGTTCGCCAGCTCATCAAGCGCCTCGGCCAGACCAAGGCCATCTTGTTCTCCACCCACATCCTCGAGGAAGTGGACGCCGCCTGCACCCGCGCCGTCATCGTGGACCGCGGCAGGATCGTCGCGGACGGCACGCCCGCACAGCTCCACGAGCAGTCAGGAAACGGCTCTCTAACCGACCTGTTCCGCCGCCTCACCACCCGCGACACGGAAGAGGCCGCCTGATGTCTGAATATCCGATATTCAATATCCAATCTTCAATTCCATGACTTCCCTGACCATCTACAAACGAGAGCTCACGAGCTACTTCGCCCAACCTACGGCCTACGCCATCATCGTCATCTTCCTCGCCCTGTCGATGGGGCTGACGTTCAGCTTCGGCAACTTCATGCGTGTCGGCGACGCCTCGCTGGAATGGACGTTCTTCTTCTGGCATCCATGGATCTTCATGCTGCTCGCTCCCGCGGTGGGCATGAAACTATGGGCCGACGAACAGCGCACCGGCACCATCGAGCTGTTAGGCACCTTCCCGCTCTCCACCTGGAGCGCCATCATCGGCAAGTTCTGCGCCGCCGCCACCGTCTGGGCCGTCGCGCTGCTGCTCACCTTCCCAATCGTCATCACCGTGAACTATCTGGGCAGCCCTGACAACGGAGCCATCCTCGCAGGATACCTCGGCACCTTCCTCGTCTGCTGCACCTTCCTCGCCATCACCATGCTGGTTTCCGCCTGCACGCGGGACCAGGTGGTCTGTCTGATTGTTTCCGTCGCCATCTGCGTCACCATGGTGCTCTGCGGTTACGACGACTTCACCCGGGAGCTCGCCAAGGCCGCCTCTCCTTCGATTGTCGAAGCGGTCACCTCCATCGGTGTATGGGAACACTTCCGCTCGCTCAACCGCGGCCTGTTCCGCCTCCAGGACTTCGTCTGGTTCGGGTCTTTCATCATGGTCTGCCTGTTAGGCACCAGCGCCATCCTCTCTTCCAAACGCGCCTGATCCACCGTTCTCCGCAACAACCTTCCAGCACACATGAAAATCACCCATCCAGTTACCCGCGCTGCCTTCGGAGTGGCCGCACTTGTCACCATCGCCATCCTGGCGAACTGGCTCGTCTCGCTCACTTCTCTCGGCAACCGCGGCGTCGATTTCACCCAGAACAAGATCCACACTCTCTCGGACGGCACCCGGGCCATCCTCGGCGAGCTCGATACGCCCGTCGTGATCCGTTACTACGCCTCGCGCAACACCGACTACATGCCGGAGGACCTCAAGCTCCACATGCGCCGCGTGGACGACCTGCTCAAGGAGTATTCCTCGCTCTCCAAAGGCAAACTCCGGATCGACAACCTCGATCCGCAGCCGGACACCGATGCTGAAGACTCCGCCAACCTCGACGGCATCAACGGCCAGCGCATGGACGACCAAAACCTGTTCTTCGGCCTCGCCATTTCCTGCCTCGACAAGAAAAGCGTGATTCCTTTCATCGATCCGCGCGACGAGACGATGCTCGAGTATCACCTTTCCAAGGCGATCTCGGAT